>NZ_JBHWBW010000100.1:0-3854 GCF_042735675.1 Kitasatospora sp. NPDC059571 | reverse complement strand
CGCCAGTGCATCCCCACGAACGGGGCGCCGGTGGCGGCGACCACGGGGGGCATTCCGGTGTCCGCGAGGCCGCCGGAGAACGAGTGGTCCCGCCGGGCGCCGGCCGGGCCCGCGCCGGCGGGGGGGGGGGGGCCCGGCGCGGGCCCCCCCCCACCCGGGTGACCTGCGAGATCGGCCTGGGCCCCGTCCGGATCAGCGCGCCCTGCGAGGTGGTGTGGACGGCGTACGACGCGGACCGGATCGGCTTCGCCTACGGCACGCTGCCGGGCCACCCGGAGTGCGGCGAGGAGTCCTTCGTCGTGGAGCTCGCCGGGGACGGCACGGTCTGGTTCACCGTCACCGCGTTCAGCCGGCCCGGCCGCCGGCTCACCCGGCTCGCCGGCCCGCTCGTACCGGTGGTCCAGCGCCTGTACGCCCGGCACTGCGGCCGCACCCTGCGCCGCCTCGCCGCCCGCGGTGGCCCCCCGGCCCGCCGGGGCGCCCCCCCCCCGGTGGGGGGCGCGGGGGCCGCGGCCGCCCGGGGCGCCCGGCCGGCGGTCGGGCCCCGCGTGAGCCGCCCGGGCCGCCCGGGCCGCCCGCCGACCGGTTCGGTGCGCGGGCCCCTCGGCCGCGAGTGGCGCCCGGCAGGCGGTCGTGCGCAGGGTGGGATGACGGTACGCCGAGGCTGGGAGACGGCCATGGTCGACACGGATGTGCTGGTGGCCGGTGCGGGACCGGTCGGGCTGACCGCCGCCGCGGAGCTGCGGCGGCGGGGCGTCGACTGCCGGATCGTCGACCGGCTCGCCGCGCCGATGCACTTCGCCAAGGCGGTCGGCGTCCAGCCCCGCACGCTGGAGATCTGGGACGCCATGGGCATCGTCCGGGAGGCGCTCGCCGCCGCCGTGCCGATGCGCGGCCAGCTCACCTGGGTGAACGGCCGGGAGGGGCCCCGGATCGACCTGGCCCTGCCGCCGGAGGTCCCGTACGGCTTCGCCGCGCTCCCCCAGTACGCCACCGAGGAGCTGCTCACGGCGCTCCTCGCCCGGCACGGCACGGCGGTCGAGCGGGGGACCGAGCTGCTCTCGTTCGAGCAGGACGCGGAGCAGGTCACGGCGGTCCTGGCCGGCCCCGGCGGGCAGCGGACGGTCCGCTGCCGGTACCTGGTGGGCTGCGACGGCGCGCACAGCCGGGTGCGCAAGGCGCTGGGCCTGGCCTTCGAGGGCGGCGCCTTCACCGAGCAGTACATGCTCGGCGACGTCGAGCTGGACTGGGACCTGCCCGCCGGGTACGGCGTGCGGTCGATGCGGCGGGCCGAGGACGGCACCACCGAGGACCTGATGGTCTGCATCCCGCTGCCGGGCGAACAGCGCTACCGGATCTCGGCGTCCGTCGCGCCGGACCTGCTGGAGCCCGCCGACGACACCGACGACGCGGTCGCCCACGGACTGGAGGGCGGCCGGGCCCCGGAGCTGCGGCACATCCAGGCCGTGCTCGACCGGCTCGCCCCGGGGCCCGCCACCGCCTCGGCGCTGCGCTGGTCCTCGGTCTTCCGGATCAGCCACCGGCTGGTGGACCGCTACCGCTCCGGCCGGGTGTTCGTGGCCGGCGACGCCGCGCACATCCACCCGCCGACCGGCGGCCAGGGCATGAACACCGGCATCCAGGACGCCTACAACCTCGCCTGGAAGCTCGCCCTCGCGGTGCGCGGCCTGGCCGGCGGACGGCTGCTGGACAGCTACGACGCCGAGCGCCGTCCGATCGGCGCGGAGGTCGTCGGGCGCACCGTGCAGCACGCCCGGCAGCAGCGCATCGGCGCCGAGGGGGACAGCCTGCGCACCGTCCTGCTGCGCGAGGCCCAGCTGCTGCTGAACTACCGCGGGGGGCCACTGGTCGCGCCCGACGGCGCCGGGCCGGGAGCGGTCCGCCCGGGCGACCGGGCACCGGACTGCACCGGGCTGCGCCATCCGCTCGCCGCCTTCCCGCTCCGGCTGTTCGACCTGCTGCGCGGCCCGCGGCACCTCCTGCTGCTGCACACCGGCCCGGACGCCGACCGCGACCGGCTCGCCGCCTGTGCCGACGCCGCCGGCCGGGCCGCCCGCGGGGAGCTGGACACCTGTGCCGTGGTGCCGCCGGGCGCCGCGGCCGACCATCTGCCGGTGCCCGCGGTCGCCGACGACGGCGGGGCCTTCCGGGCGGCGTACGCGGCCCGCGACCGCGAGGCGTTCCTGATCCGCCCGGACGGCTACCTGGCCGCCCGGGTCCATCCCGCCGACCCCGCCCGGCTGGCGGCCGAGCTGTCCCGGACATTCGACCCCGCCTGACCGGGCCGCCGCGCGGGCCCGCTCAGGCGGTGTGCGCCGGAACGGAGACCAGCAGCTGGTCGCCGTCCAGGGTGCGGACCTCGAAGTGATCGATGTCGGCGGGGTGCAGCGCCGCCCCGCCGCCGGTGCGCAGCGCCTCGGTGTCGTAGCCGGTCGGCGGGACGGACCAGGTGGTGACGGTCTGCCGCTCGCCGGAGCGGGAGACCGCGACCAGGTCGCAGGACTGCGGGCCGCGGACGTTGGACAGGGCCAGGGTGACCTGGCTGCCCCAGGCCACCGGCTGCACGCCGATCGCGGCGGAGACGCCGCTGGTCGGGTCGGTGGCGGCGAACTGCGCGGCCGCGGCGACCGGCGCCCTGGCCTGGTCGTGCCCGGTGGCGGCGATGGTGACCAGCGGCCCGCCGATCACCAGCACGGCGGCGGCCGCGACCAGGGAGAGCCGGCGCACCCGGTTGCGCCGACGGGTGGCGGTGACCTCGCCGACCAGCCGGTCGAGGAGCCCGGGCGGGGGTGCGGCGGCGACCGGGCCGGCCTCCGCGAGTTCGGCGAGCAGCGGTGCGACCCCGGAGAGTTCGTCGATCTCGGCGGAGCAGACGGGGCACCCGGCGAGGTGCAGCTCGAAGCGTTCGACGTCCTCCGGGTCGAGCACGCCGAGGATGTAGGCGCCGACGTCGACGTGCCGGCCGGCGTCCCCGGCCGGGCCGTCGTGGTCGTGGCGGTCGTCGCGGCCGTCCGCGCCGTGGTGCTCCTGGTGCGGCGTCACGATGTCACTCCTCGCTCCTCCAACGCGATCTTCAGGGCGCGCAGCCCGTAGAAGATGCGTGACCTGACCGTCCCCGGGGGGATGCCGAGCTCGGCGGCGGCCTCGTTGACGGTACGCCCCATGAAGTACGTCTCCACGATGACCTCGCGGTGCGCGTCGGTCAGGTCGTCGAGCGCATCGGAGATGGTCATCAGCCGCAGGGCCTTCTCGAGTTCGTCCTCGGCGGGCAGCAGCTCCAGCGGCGCCGGGTCCACCTCGCGCGGCCGGGCGAGGCTGCTGCGGTGGCCGTCGATCACGATCCGCCGGGCGACGGTGACCAGCCACGGGCGCAGGGATCCGGCGGCGGTCGGGTCGAGGCGGTGGATGTTGCGCCAGGCCCGGACCAGGGTCTCCTGCACCACGTCCTCGGCGCGCTGCCGGTCGCCGGAGACCAGGCGCAGCACGAAGCCGAACAGCGGACCGGCGTGCTCCCGGTAGAGGGCGCGCATCAGCTCCTCGTCCGGCGCGCGGGCCGGCTCCGCGCCGTGCGGCGGGCCTTCGGCTCCCGTCCGGCGAGGGTACGGGTGCTCGGTCACGACGCCATCCTCGCGCACACCCACCTCCTGGTCGAGGGCCGGTCCGCGGGCCGGCGCCGGGTCGCCCCTCAAGTCGGGGGCCGTTCCTGTCGATATCGGTCGTGGGGGGGGGCCCGGCGGCCCCCCCCCCCCCCCCGCGCCGCCCCCCCCCCCCCCCCCGCCCCCCCCCCCCCGCGGGGCGGCGCGCGCCGCTGCCCCAGGCCGCCCCCCCCCCCG
>NZ_JBHWBW010000099.1:14428-20881 GCF_042735675.1 Kitasatospora sp. NPDC059571 | reverse complement strand
GCCTTCGGCTGCCCGGTCAGGGCGTCGCGGAGTCGGTCGGCGACGGCGAGGGCGGTGGGGAGGACGGCGGCGTGGTGGTCGGCGACGCCGACGGGGACGCCGAGGTGGGCTTCGTCGAGGTCGGCACCGAGGTCGGCCCGGTGGGCCGGCCCGGCGCGGTCGTGCCGGACTTGGTGGAGGTCGGCTTGCGGGTGCCGCTGCTGTGCGAGCCGCTCGGGTCCGCCGACGGGTCGGCGGCCGACTCCGACGCGGACGGCGAGTCGGTCGTGCTGGGCGCCGCCGACGGGCTGTCGCCGGCCGTGAGCCCGGCGGGCAGCGTGCCGTCGTCCACCGAGGCACCGGGGCCGGGCTTCTGGCCCGCGGCGGGGTCGGATCCGGACACCGTCAGGCCGACCGCGGTGCCGAGCACCCCGAGCGCGAGCACGGCCGCCGAGGCCGCCATCGCGGTGCGCCGGGCCTCGCCCCTGCGCCGCAGTCCGCGGACCTTCCCGGGCACCCGGGCGATGGCCCGGATCACCGGGCGCCGGCCGGACGCGGCGGGCTCGGCGGAGCCGGCACCGAGCTGCCGGGCCTCCGACATCAGCAGGTCGAGCATGCGCCGCCCGGCGGCGCCGGACCTCGGGTCGCCGAACGCGGCCCGCAGCGCGACCGCCGACTCCAGTTCGGCCAGCGCACGGGAGTCCGCCCGGGTGCACAGCGCGAGCACCCCGAGCTCGTGGTGGAACCAGGCCTCCTCCCGGGTGGCGCCCAGCGCCCGGGCGGCCTCCAGCCCGAGCTGCAGCACCCGCTCCCAGGCGCCCCAGCGCAGCGAGAGGGCGAGCGCCGGCGCGGCCGCGGCCGCCAGGCGCAGCACGGCCTCCGGCCGGCCGTCCTCGCGGTCGGCGACCAGTGCGCCGACCAGGACCTCCGCCTCGGCGGCGATCTGCTCCACCGTCACCGAGCCGTGCCCGACCCACCACGAGAAGTGCTCGGCCGCGCCGTGGGCGACCGTGCCGGGCGTGTAGTGCGGGGCGAGCAGGTCGGCGGCGCCGGTGGTGAGCCGGTGGTGGCCGCCGACGGAGACGGCGAGGCCGGCGTCGACCAGTTCGCGCAGCGCGCTCTCGCCGAGGCCGACGTCGATCAGGGCCGGCAGGTGCGGGGCGGTCGGGCACTCGCCGCCGAGGGCGAGGGCGAGGCGCAGCACGGCCTGGGCGGAGTCGCTCAGGCCCTCCGCGAGGCGGACCGCGGGTGCGGCGCTCTCGGCCACGGTGGGCAGCGGCACGGTGCGCCGCAGCTCGTCCTCCAGCACGGCCGGGTCGTCCGGCTCCGGGATCTCCTTGACCAGGCCGAAGACGTGGCTGCGGTCCTCGTGCGCGGCGACCAGGGTGTCCACCGCGAGGTCGCGCCGGCGCAGCAGGGCGGCGGCCTGGACGAAGCGCAGCGGCAGCCCCTCCGACTCGAACCAGAGGTCGACCGCCCAGGCCCGCTCGGTCTCGTCCAGCTGACGGCCCGCCAGGCGGCCCGCGAGGGTGAGGCAGGCCGGCCGGGACAGGCCGGCGACCAGGTGGTCCTCCAGGCGGGAGCCGACCGGCAGGGCCGGGCTGTCCGGCGGGACGCTGACCAGGAAGGCGCAGTCGGGGGCGCTCGCGAGGAGCTCGTCCAGCTCGTCCTCGGCGATGTCCAGGTCGTCGATCACGACGACCGCGCCGACCTGGGCCAGCAGCTCCCGGAGGGTGCGCGGGTCGGGCCGGTAGCCGGGGGCGTGGTGGGTCGCCGCGAACAGGTCCTGGAGGAGGTCGGCGGCGGTCCGGTGGTAGCCGCTCAGCCGGACGACGCCGTCCGGGGCGACGTCCGCGGCGGCCTCGGCGACGGCGGCGAGCAGGGTGGAGCGCCCGGAGCCGGCCTGGCCGACCAGCCGGACGGAGCGGCCCTCGGCGAGCCGGCCGACCAGTCGGGCGATGTCGGCCTCGCGGTCGAGCAGGGGCAGGTCGGAGGCGCTGCCGAGGGCGAGCGGGCCGACCGCGGGGCTGGGGCCGAGCGCGTGACGGTCCTGGCGGCGGTCGCGGTCCCGGCGGGGTTCGGGGCGCCAGCCCTCGGGGCACGGTCGTGCCTCCGAGCCGTCCGGTCCTCCGACGGCCACCAGCAGGTCGCCGGAGACGATTTCACCGGTGCGGGGACGTATCCCTTCCTGCCCGAAGTCGGTCGGCTGTCCCACGTCGCGCTCCACCCCTGATCGGCCGCCCGGGATCGGCTCTCCGCCCGGTGCGCTGGCTGTCGGTCGGCCGCGCGGCGGGGCCCGTGGCCCGGTGCAGCCGTACTTCTGAGCGCAGACTCTCGCACACTCGTCGGCCGGAGCACAGACCGGTCCCCCGAAGTGTGTGCGCGGGGCGCGGGGTGCGGCGCCCGGCGGGGCGCCGGGGCGGTCGGTGCGGGGGTGTGCGGCGGGCGGCGGCGCCCGTCCGGGCCGTGGGCCCGGGGTCAGACCGAGGGCAGCGCGAGCGGTGCGGCCTGGGCGGGGCCGAGGGCGGGCAGGGTGGAGCCGTACGGGTCGGCGACGGCACCCTCCACGGCGAGGATGCGGTGCAGCCGGGTGGCCACCAGGAGCCGCTGCAGCTGGGCCGGGACGGCGCGCAGGACGAGCCGGCGGCCGATCCGGCCGGCGCGGCGGTGGGTGCCCATGATCACGCCGAGGCCGGTGGCGTCCCAGAACTCCAGGCGGCCGAGGTCGAGGACGAGGTCGCCCTGGCCGCCGTCGACGGCGGCGTGCAGGAAGGCCCGGGCGTCGGCGGCGCTGCGGACGTCGAGCCGGCCCTCGATGGCCAGTCCGGTCTGGTCGCCGGTGATACGCACGCTCTCCTCCTCCGCTCGCCGACGGGTGGTGTGTGGGGCCCGGTCCTACCGGGCGTGGAACGCCGCGCGCCGAGGGCCGCGCCGGTCTCCCCCTCATCTGACGGTGAACCAACTCCGCAGGTTTCGCCCCTTCGGCGGAGTCTCACTCAATTTCACCCGTCCGAGGGAATATACGCAGGAACTCCCCACCCCTACGCGCGATTAGGACGCAAATCACCCGTCTGCGGCAGCATCGTGAGCAAACTCACCCGGCCGGGCGCGCGGCCGTGAGGGCCGCATCACACGGCGGCCGGGCACCGGCCCCCGGCACCCGGCCGCCGCGGCCGTCAGCCCTCGTACGGGTAGAAGCCGCGGCCGCTCTTGCGGCCGAGGTCGCCCGCGGTCACCATGCGCGCCATGAGCTCCGGCGGGGCGAACTTCTCGTCCTGGGTCTCCTGGTAGATGTTCCGGGCGGCGTGCAGCAGGATGTCGACGCCGGTGAGGTCGGCGGTCTGCAGCGGGCCCATCGGGTGGCCGAAGCCGAGCCGGCAGGCGGTGTCGATGTCCTCGGCGGTGGCCACGCCGGACTCGTACAGCTTGGCCGCCTCCACCACCAGGGCGGTGATCAGGCGGGTGGTGATGAAGCCGGCCACGTCGCGGTTGACCACCACGACCTCCTTGCCGACGCCCTCGGCGAAGGAGCGGGCGGCGGCCAGCGTCCCGTCGGAGGTCTTGTAGCCGCGCACCAGCTCGACCAGGCGCATCAGCGGGACCGGCGAGAAGAAGTGCACGCCGACCACGGCCTCCGGCCGCTCGGTGGCGGCGGCGATCCGGGTGATCGGGATGGCGGAGGTGTTGGACGCCAGCACCGCGCCGTCCTTGGCCACCTTGTCCAGCTCGCGGAAGACGCCCTCCTTGACGTCCAGCTGCTCGAAGACGGCCTCGACCACGATGTCGGCGTCGCCGACGGCCCCCAGGTCGGTGGTGGTGGTGATCCGGGCGAGGGCGGCCTCGGCGTCCTCCGCCGTCATCCGGCCCTTGGCGACGAACTTGCCGTACGAGGCGCGGATGCCGTCCAGGCCGCGCTGCAGCGCCGCCTCCGTGACGTCCCGCAGCACCACCGGGTGGCCGGCCTGGGCGGAGACCTGGGCGATGCCGGCGCCCATCAGACCCGCGCCGATCACGGCGATGCGCCGGGTGGGTGCACTGCTCATTGGTGTCGTCTCCCCAGTCGTCCCGAGGCGGGCCGGGGCAGGGTCCACCGCCTGGGCCGCGCCGCTCACGGCCGGGACTCTAATGCCCGCGCGGGCTCCGTGGTGAGAATGGAGAGTGTGATCTGTGCCCGACTGCGAAGGGGTCCACGCGATGACCGGGTTGCACCCGCTGGAGGTGCTGCTGATCAGCCTGGCCGTGGTCGCGGTGCTGGTCCTGCTGCTGCGCTGGACGTACGGGCACGGGAAGTCGCTCGCGCAGCGCCGGCCGCGGACGGGCAACCCCGACGAGTACGGGCTGCTCGTCACCGTCGCAGCCCCGGCCGACCCGGAGGAGGCCCGGCGGATGTCCGGCGTCCTGACGGCCGAGGGCGTCCGGCACACCCTGGTGGCCACCAGCGCCGGTCCGCGGCTGATGGTGTGGCCGGACGACGCCCTGCGCGCCAGACAGGCCCTGGAGCGCCGCTGACGGCCCGTCACGGGGCCGCGGGCGGGCGCTCCGGCCCGTCGGTCGCGGCTAGCGGTTCTCGCCGGGCACCCAGAGCACGTCGCCGATCTCCTTGTTGGCCGTCCGGGCCAGGATGAACAGCAGGTCCGACAGCCGGTTGAGGTACTTGGCGGTCAGCGGGTTGATCGTGTCGCCGTGCTCGTCGATGGCGGCCCAGGTGGCCCGCTCGGCCCGCCGCACCACGGTGCAGGCCAGGTGCAGGTAGGCCGCACCGGGGGTGCCGCCGGGCAGGATGAAGCTGCGGAGCTTCTCCAGGGCCTCCAGGTAGTGGTCGCAGTCCGTCTCCAGCCGGTCGATGTAGCCCTGCTCGACCCGCAGCGGCGGGTAGGCGGGGTTCTCCACGACCGGGGTGGCGAGGTCGGCGCCGACGTCGAAGAGGTCGTTCTGGATCCGGGTCAGCACGGCGGAGACGTCCGCGGGGAGCGCGCCGGCGGCGATGGCCACGCCGATCGCGGCATTGGCCTCGTTGGTGTCGGCGTACGCGACCAGCCGCGGGTCGGTCTTGGTCGTCCGGCTCATGTCGCCGAGGGCGGTCGTGCCGTCGTCGCCGGTCCGGGTGTAGATACGCGTCAGGTTCACCATGGCCGCAGCCTAGCGCCGCCGCGGGGGCGGTGTTAGGCGGTGTTAACCAGCCCACATCCCCCGTCCGCACCGGGTCACCCGGGCGGGAGGTGCCACCGGCCCGAGGCTCTCGTCACTACGCGACATTGACTCTCTGCCCGGGCGGGGCGGCTTCGAGCCAGGCGAGGAAGCCGGTGAGGGCGTCGTCGCTCATGGCGAGCTCCAGGGGGGCGCCGTTGTGCAGGCAGCGCAGGACGACGGAGCCGGAGAGCAGGGCGAGCTCCTCCTGGCCCTCGGGGTAGCGGCGGCCGAGCACCTCGATCTCGGTGCGCGGCAGGACCCGGCGCGGGCGGGGGGCGTACGAGAAGACCCGGAACCACTCGATGGAGTCGCCGCTGTACCGCCCGATACCAAAAACCCACCCCTTGCCGTCGGTCACGGGGACCGGGGCGGAGGTGGGCTTGCCGTTCTCGTCGAGGTCGGGCTGCGTGGAGGCGCCGGCGGGCATTTTGAGTCGGTAACTGCAGTCGAACGTTCCGCCGACCCGCTGGATCACCCGGCGGCGTACCGCGAAGGCGACCAGCCCGACCACTGCAACGGCCACCACCGCCGCGCACACCACAAGAGCGAAGACCATGCTCACCGACCTCCTCGCTCCCTGCGTCCCCGTGGTGCGGCCGGGTCATCGACCGCGATGTCCTACCAACTGATACGACAGTCCCGGGGTCACGCTTCCGCGTCCCCGGGACCGTCGGTCGACCCCTGTGTCAGGGTCCGGTGCTCAGGCGTGGGCCTTGAGACCGCGCGCCGCCACCAGGCGGACCTCCGCGCGGCGCTCGGCGTGCGCGTCGAGCTCCGACTGCGCGGTGTCGAGCGCGCGCTGGGCACGCGCGACGTCGATCTCGTCCGCCAGCTCGGCCACCTCGGCGAGGATGGAGAGCTTGTTGTCGGCGAACGAGATGAAGCCGCCGTGCACCGCGGCGAGGACCGTCCCGCCGTCGGTGGTGCGGATGGTGACCGGACCGGACTCCAGCACGCTCAGCACCGGGGTGTGACCGGGCATGATGCCGGTGTCACCGGAGGCCGTGCGGGCGACAACGATGGTGGCCGCACCGGACCACACCTTGCGGTCGGCTGCGACCAGCTCGACGTGCAGCTCAGCCAACGTGGGCTCCTAGGCTCTTGAAACCGCCGATTACTCGATGGTTTCGGTAAGAATAACGGGCCCGCGGCCCTGTGATGAAACCAGGGACACGGAGATGACCGGGATCACAGCCGCTGTGCGCCGTGTGGGGGGGGGGGCCCGCAGAAGGGGGACCCCCCCCCACAACCAACCGCCCGAAACCGCGCGGGTTTTATTAAAGT
>NZ_JBHWBW010000099.1:0-14418 GCF_042735675.1 Kitasatospora sp. NPDC059571 | reverse complement strand
TATATGAGCCCGCCCCCGGGGGCGTGTTTACACACCCGGGTACTCGATGCGCGCGCGAACCCCCGGGGTGGGGGGGGGGGGGGGGCCCCCCCCCCAGCCCCCCCCCCACCCCTCACAGTCACTCGGCCATCACCTCGGCCTGATTACTTCTTCGCCAGCTCGGCAGCGTTCTTCTCGAGGTCCTCGATGCCACCGCACATGAAGAAGGCCTGCTCCGGGACGGAGTCGTACTTGCCGTCCGCGATCGCGTTGAAGGCCTCGATGGTCTCCGACAGCGGCACGGTCGAGCCGTCGACGCCGGTGAACTGCTTCGCCACGTAGGTGTTCTGCGAGAGGAAGCGCTCGATGCGGCGGGCGCGGTGGACGGTGATCTTGTCCTCCTCGCTCAGCTCGTCGATGCCGAGGATCGCGATGATGTCCTGGAGGTCCTTGTACTTCTGGAGGATCCCCTTGACGCGCACCGCGGTGTCGTAGTGGTCCTGCGCGATGTAGCGCGGGTCCAGGATGCGGGACGTGGAGTCCAGCGGGTCGACGGCCGGGTAGATGCCCTTCTCCGAGATCGGGCGCGACAGAACGGTGGTCGCGTCCAGGTGGGCGAAGGTGGTCGCCGGCGCCGGGTCGGTCAGGTCGTCCGCGGGGACGTAGATCGCCTGCATCGAGGTGATCGAGTGACCGCGGGTCGAGGTGATGCGCTCCTGGAGGAGGCCCATCTCGTCGGCCAGGTTCGGCTGGTAGCCCACCGCGGAGGGCATGCGGCCGAGCAGGGTCGACACCTCGGAACCGGCCTGGGTGAACCGGAAGATGTTGTCGATGAAGAGGAGCACGTCCTGCTTCTCGACGTCGCGGAAGTACTCCGCCATGGTCAGCGCGGAGAGCGCGACGCGCAGGCGGGTGCCCGGCGGCTCGTCCATCTGGCCGAAGACCAGCGCGGTCTTGTCCAGAACGCCCGAGTCGACCATCTCGTGGATGAGGTCGTTGCCCTCACGGGTGCGCTCGCCGACACCGGCGAACACCGACACACCACCGAAGTTCTCGGCGACGCGGTAGATCATCTCCTGGATCAGAACGGTCTTGCCGACACCGGCACCACCGAACAGACCGATCTTGCCACCGGTCACGTACGGGGTGAGCAGGTCGATGACCTTGATGCCGGTCTCGAACATCTCGGTCTTCGACTCGAGCTCGGAGAAGTTCGGGGCCTTGCGGTGGATCGGCCAGCGAGTCGTGACCTGGGCCTCGAACTCGTCCTTGTCGGTGTTCAGGACCTCACCGAGGGCGTTGAACACCTTGCCCTTGGTGATCTGGCCGACGGGGACGGAGATCGCCGCACCGGTGTCGGACACCTGGGCGCCGCGGACGAGACCGTCGGTCGGCTGCATCGAGATGCCGCGGACCAGGCCGTCGCCGAGGTGCTGGGCGACCTCGAGGGTGAGGGTCTTCTTGCCCGTGCCGTCGGGGTTGTCCACCTCGACGTGCAGGGCGTTGAACATGTCCGGAATCGCGTCGACGGGGAACTCCACGTCGACGACCGGGCCGATGACCCGCGCGACGCGGCCCGTCGCCGTGGTCGGCTCAACAGTGGTGGTCATACTCATTCGCTCCCGCGGCTAGCGTCGGCGAGGGCGTTGGCGCCGCCGACGATCTCGCTGATTTCCTGGGTGATCTCGGCCTGTCGGGCCGAGTTGGCAAGCCGCGTGAGCGACTTGATGAGCTCGCCGGCGTTGTCCGTCGCGCTCTTCATCGCGCGGCGGCGGGCGGCGTGCTCGGAGGCGGCCGACTGCAGCAGCGCGTTGTAGATCCGGCTCTCGACGTACCGCGGCAGCAGCGCGTCGAGGACGCCCTCCGCCGACGGCTCGAAGTCGTACAGCGGGAAGATCTCGTTCTTGGCCTTGGACTCGTCGCTGAGCTCGACCTCGTCCAGCTTCAGCGGCAGCAGGCGCGCGTCGACCGCGGTCTGCGTCAGCATCGACTCGAACTTGGTGGAGACCAGGTGGAGCTCGTCCACGCCGCCGGTCTCCGCGGTGAACGCCTCGATGAGGTCGCTCGCCACGGTCTTGGCGTCGCCGTAGGTCGGCTTGTCCGAGAAGCCCGTCCACGACCCCGCAACGGTGAGGTTGCGGAAGTTGAAGTACGAGACGCCCTTGCGACCGACGATGTACGTCACCACGTCCTTGCCCTCGGCGCGGAGCTTCGCGGCGAGCGCGACAGCCTGCTTGATGGCATTGGTCGAGTAGCCGCCGGCCAGGCCGCGGTCCGCCGTGATCAGCAGGACGGCGGCCGTGGTGGCCTGCGGGTTCTCGGTGGTGAGCGGGTGCTTGGCGTTGGACCGGGTGGCCACCGCCGTCACCGCCCGGGTGAGCTCATCGGCGTACGGAGTGGAGGCGGCCACCGCGCGCTGCGCCTTGACGATGCGCGACGCGGAGATCATCTCCATCGCCTTGGTGATCTTCTTCGTCGCGGTGACAGAGCGGATCCGGCGCTTGTAGACCCGAAGCTGTGCTCCCATGGGTCGTTACGTCCTTTCCCTCGTTACCGGACTCAGGCCTGCTCGGACAGGAGCTTGCCGTCAGCCGTGGTGTAGCCCTGCTTGAAGCCCTCGATCGCGCTGGTCAGAGCGTCGATCGTGCCGTCCTCGAGCTTCGAGGTCTCGACGATGCCGGCGAGGATGCCCTTGTGCTCCAGGCGCAGGTGGTCGAGGAACTCGCGCTCGAAGCGGCGGATCTCGGCGACCGGGATGTCGTCCAGCTTGCCGGTGGTGCCGGCCCAGATGGAGACGACCTGCTCCTCGACGGGGAACGGCTGGTACTGGCCCTGCTTCAGCAGCTCGACCATGCGCGCACCGCGCTCCAGCTGGGCCTTGGAGGCCGGGTCCAGGTCGGAACCGAAGGCGGCGAACGCCTCCAGCTCGCGGTACTGGGCCAGGTCCAGGCGCAGGCGGCCGGCAACCGACTTCATGGCCTTGATCTGGGCGGAGCCACCGACGCGGGAGACCGAGATGCCGACGTTCACGGCCGGGCGGATGCCGGCGTTGAACAGGTCGGACTCCAGGAAGCACTGGCCGTCGGTGATGGAGATGACGTTGGTCGGGATGTACGCCGAGACGTCGTTGGCCTTGGTCTCGATGATCGGCAGACCGGTCATCGAGCCGGCGCCCAGCTCGTCGGAGAGCTTCGCGCAGCGCTCCAGCAGGCGGGAGTGCAGGTAGAAGACGTCACCCGGGTACGCCTCGCGGCCCGGCGGGCGGCGCAGCAGCAGGGAGACGGAGCGGTAGGCCTCGGCCTGCTTCGACAGGTCGTCGAAGATGATCAGGACGTGCTTGCCGTCGTACATCCACTCCTGGCCGATGGCGGAGCCGGTGTACGGGGCGAGGTACTTGAAGCCGGCCGGGTCGGACGCGGGAGCCGCCACGATCGTGGTGTACTCCAGCGCGCCGGCCTCCTCCAGGGCGCCGCGGACGGACGCGATGGTGGAGCCCTTCTGGCCGACGGCGACGTAGATGCAGCGGACCTGCTTCTTCGGGTCGCCGGAGCGCCAGTTGTCGCGCTGGTTGATGATCGTGTCGATCGCGACCGCGGTCTTGCCGGTCTGGCGGTCGCCGATGATCAGCTGGCGCTGGCCGCGGCCGATCGGGGTCATCGCGTCGATGGCCTTGATGCCGGTCTGCATCGGCTCGTGGACCGACTTGCGGACCATGACGCCGGGGGCCTGCAGCTCCAGGGCGCGACGGCCGGTGGAGGCGATCTCGCCCAGGCCGTCGATCGGGTTGCCCAGCGGGTCCACGACACGGCCGAGGTAGCCCTCGCCGACCGGGACGGAGAGGACCTCGCCGGTGCGCTGCACCGTCTGGCCCTCCTCGATGCCCGAGAACTCACCGAGGACAACGACACCGATCTCGCGGGTGTCGAGGTTCAGCGCGAGGCCGAGGGTGCCGTCCTCGAACTTCAGCAGCTCGTTGGCCATGACCGAGGGGAGACCCTCGACCTTGGCGATACCGTCCATGGCCTCGGTGACCGTGCCGACCTCTTCACGCGAGGCGGCGTCCGGCTGGTACGACTGGACAAAGTCGGCCAGCGCGTCCCGGATCTCCTCCGGACGGATCGTAAGCTCCGCCATCAGGCTTCCCTGCTCTCCTAGTTTGCGATCCTCGGCCCGCCATTGAGGGCCGCAAGTGCTCGACTCTCGGCCGGGTCGGGTGAACCGGCCGTACGTTTTGCCGGTCCACTCGGTGTGAACCGACGCCCGACCGAGGGTCGGATGATGCTCTGGTTGTCAGCCTTCGAGGCCCTGGCGAGCGCCTTCGAGGCGGCTCGCGACCGTGCCGTCGATGACCTCGTCGCCGATCTGGACCTTCACGCCGCCGACGACCTCGGGGTCGACGTCGATGTTCAGGTGGACCTGCTTGCCGTACAGACCGGCCAGCGCAGCGGCGAGCCGCTCCTTCTGGCGGTCGGACAGCGGCACCGCGCTGGTGACCAGGGCCACCACGCGGCCGCGACGGGCGGCTGCGAGCTTGGAGTAGGACTCGAGGCCCTGTTCCAGGCTACGGCCACGCGGGGTGGTGACCAGGGAGACGACCAGGCGGACGGTGCCCGCGTTGGCCCGGCCGCCGAGCAGCTTCTTGACCAGCTCCGCCTTGGCGGCGGGGGTGGCCTTCGGCTCGGTCAGCGCGGAGCGCAGCTCGTGCGAGCCGGCGACGATCCGGCCGAACCGGAACAGCTCGTCCTCGACGTCGTCCAGCGCGCCGGCCTTGTCGGCCGCGATGACCTCGGCGTACGCGGAGAGCTCCTCCACGGCGTCGACCAGGTCACGGGCGCCGGACCAGCGGGACCGGACCAGGCCGGAGACCAGGTCGACCGTCTCGCCGGACACCTGGCCCGAGAGCAGGGTGCCGACGAAGGCCGCCTTGTCCTGACCGGACCGCGAGGGGTCGGTCAGCACACGGCGCAGCGACACCTCGCGGTCGAGCAGGGCCGTCACGGCGGTGAGCTCCTCGGCGAGCTTGGCCGCGTCCACCGAAGTGTTGTCGGTCAGGCTCTCGAGGTTCTCGCGGCCGGCCGCGAGGGCCTCGCGGCTGGCGCCGATCACTTGGCACCCGCCGCAGCGGCGGCCTTCGCCTCGAGCTCGTCGAGGAAGCGGTCGATCACGCCGCTCTGGCGGGCGCTGTCCTCGAGGGACTCACCCACGATGCGGGAGGCCAGCTGGGAGGCCAGCGAGCCCACGTCCTGGCGCAGGGCGGCAGTCGCCTGCTTCTTGTCCGCCTCGATCTGGGCGTGGCCGGCGGCGACGATGGACTCGCGCTGGCGCTGGCCCTCCTCGCGCATCTCGGCGACCAGGGCAGCGCCCTGCTCACGGGCGTGCTCGGTGATCCGAGCGGCCTCGTGACGGGCCTCGGCGAGCTCGGCGCGGTACTGCTCCAGCAGGGCCTGGGCCTCGGCCTGAGCGGTCTCCGCGCGCTCCATGCCGCCCTCGATGGCGTCCCGGCGCTCCGACAGCACCTTCTCGATGCTGGGCAGGAGCTTCTTGCCGAGAAGACCGAAGACGATGAAGAAGCAGAGCAGGCCGATGATGACCTCGGGCCATGCAGGGAGGAGCGGGTTCATCTGCTCCTCTGCCGCAAGGGTGACCACGGGGTTCATATCTGAACCTTTCGTCGAAAAGGGCTACCGGTGTGACGGACTTACTTGCCGTACACGAACGGCATGACGATGCCGATCAGCGCGAGCGCCTCGGTCAGCGCGAAGCCGATGAACATGTTGGAGCGGATCAGGCCGGCAGCCTCGGGCTGACGGGCCATGGCCTGCACACCGTTGCCGAAGATCAGACCAACACCGATGCCGGGGCCGATCGCGGCGAGGCCGTAGCCGATGGAAGCGACGGAACCGGAAACAGCGGCGAGAGCGGACATCTCAGCTCATCCTTTACGGGGTGGAGAACCGGTGGGTGTTGGCCACCGGGAGTTCAGGGCGCAGCCTTCGGGCTGCGTGGGCTCAGTGCGCCTCTTCGAGGGCACCGGCGATGTAGCTGCTGGCCAGCATCACGAAGATGTAGGCCTGCAGGAACTGGACCAGCAGCTCGAAGCCGGTGAGCGCGACGGCGACCACGAACGAGACCGAGCCGTAGAGGGCGCCGATGCTCGGGCTGAGCAGGTACCAGGAGGCGACCGAGAACACCACGATCAGCAGGTGGCCGGCGAACATGTTCGCGAAGGCTCGGACCGCGAGGGTGAACGGGCGGACGAAGATGTTCGAGAAGAACTCGATCGGCACCAGGATGAACATGACCCAGCCGGGGATGCCCGACGGCCAGCAGAGGTTCTTCAGACCGCCGACGAAGCCGTGCTTCTTGAAGGTCAGCGTCATGTAGGTGATCCACACCACCGCTGCGAGGCCCACCGGGAACGCGATGCGCGACATCACCGGGAACTGCGCGAACGGGATGATGGACATGATGTTCATGATCCACACGAAGAAGAACATCGAGACCAGCATCGGGACGTACTTCTCGCCCTTTTTGCCGATGGTCTCCAGCACGATGCTTCGCTTGACGAAGTCGTAGCCGATCTCGCCCACGAGCTGGAGCTTGCCGGGCAGCAGCTTCGGCTTGGCGAAGGCGGCCCAGAAGAACCCGACGACCAGCAGCGCGCAGAGCACGGACAGCAGCATCGGCTTGGTGAAGTCGACGCCGCCCACCGTGAAGATCGGCTTGAAGTCGAACTCGTTCAGGCCCGGGGCCGGGAAGCCGCAGCCGGAGTTCAGGTGGCACCCGGCCTCAGAGGCGACGTGCGTTACGTCAGCACCCACCACAGACTCCTTCGTCATGACGCATGGTTACGGCAACCTCGGTGTGTCGGCGCGGCCTCGGGCCACGGAGCGGCACTGGAACTAGTTGGATATCTCGCGGACCCTGCGCGACGCGTATCACTGCCGCGCGATCTTCGAAGACTTCATGGAGTCGGGGGGCGATCCGTCCGATGATCGGAGGGACCTGGCCGCTTCCCGTACTCCGTCGTTGGGACGGACGATAGCAGCCCGTCAGGAGGGCATAAACACCGCCCCCCTCGCGAGGGGGACAGCCCGCCCGCGTCACGGTTGACGCCCCGATTTGGGCTTGTCGTCCCGGGATTCGGGCTGGACGTAGTAGATCTTCGCCTTCATCGCGCCGCGCACCTGGAAGCCCGTCCAGATCAGGGCGCAGCCCAGCAGCGTGAAGCCGAACACCTTGGTGTCGAAGAGGGTGGTGTTCTTGAACACCGCCAGGACGACCGCGACCGCCATGATCTGGGTCGTGTAGACCAGCAGCGCCGCTGCCATCATGATCTGCGGGTTGTTCCTGGTGAGCCGGTCGAGTGCGACCTGGCCGAAGCTGAAGAAGCCCATCACCAGCAGCGTCGCGAAGATCGCGCCGACCAATCCCTTGCCCCCCACGACCGCGAACGAGATCACGGCGGCTACCAGTCCGGCGACCGCAGTGGGGATTGCGGCGCCGCGGATGATCCGGGCGTCGTGGGACGGCATGTCGGCAGCTCCGGCGGCATGTCGATGACGGGGGGACGGGGCACGGGGGTGCGGTTGCGGTGATGACACCGCACCGAGAACCACAGCCGGAGGCCGGCCGATCGAGGGCGAGCCCGTCGAGGAGACCGACCAGGGGCGGAAGCACTCCACCTGTCAGGTCTTTTCGGCTCGTTCTCGGTACTCGTGAACGGTATCACAAACTATTTGATGAGAGCTTTACCATGAACGTGTGGCACCTGTCACACCGATGGCCCAGCAGTGCCGCCGTTCGGCTGAGTGCTCTTGACGGCCGATCAGCTCTTGGAGCGCCCGCGCGGACCGGCCGCGGTGGCGCCGGTGCCGAGCCGGCCGAGCAGCGCCTTGTCCGCGGCCGAGAGCTCGGCCATGGCCGGCGCCGGGGCGGGCTGCGGGTGCGAGGGTGCGACGGGCCCGTCGACGGCCGCTGCGGCCGTCTGGACGGCCGCCTCGGCGCCCGCCACGGGCTCGGCCGGGGCCTCGGGGCGGGCCTTGCGGTAGCGCGGCGGCACGATGGCCTGCACGGCCCGCGGGGCGTGCGGGCGGAAGCGCGGCATCAGCAGGACCACCAGGCCGACCAGGCACAGCCCGGCGAACGCCAGGACGACCGTGCGGCCGGTGTTGGCGACCGAGAAGGCCACCGTGCCGAAGGCGATCAGCGCGGCCCAGAAGTACATGATCAGGACGGCCCGGCTGTGCGAGTGGCCGACCTGCAGCAGCCGGTGGTGCAGGTGCTGCTTGTCCGCGGCGAACGGCGACTTGCCGGCCCAGGTGCGGCGGACGACCGCGAGCAGCAGGTCGGCCAGCGGCAGGGCGATGACGGTCAGCGGCAGCAGCAGCGGGATGTAGATCGGCACCAGGGCGTGCACGGTGGCGGTCTGCGAACCGGTGCGGGCGCCGATCAGGTCCGGGTCGACGCGGCCGGTGATCGAGATCGCGGCGACGGCCAGCATCAGGCCGAGCATCATCGAGCCGGAGTCGCCCATGAAGATCCGGGCGGGGTGCAGGTTGTGCGGGAGGAAGCCCAGGCACATGCCGATCAGCACGGCGCTGAACAGCACGGCGGGGGCGGCGTCGTTGACCCCGTACCCGATCCAGAGCCGGTAGGAGTACAGGAAGAAGGCCATCGCGGCGATGCAGACCATGCCGGCGGCGAGGCCGTCCAGGCCGTCGATGAAGTTCACCGCGTTGACCATCACGACGACCAGCGCGACCGAGATGATCATGCCCTGGGTCGGGGTGACGGCGACCGGGCCGACGCCGGGCACCGGGATCGAGATGACGGTCACGCCCTGCCAGACCATGACGCCGGCGGCGATCATCTGGCCGCCGAGCTTCACCAGGGCGTCCACGCCCCACTTGTCGTCCAGCACGCCGAGGATCCACATGATCCCGGCGCCGGAGAGCAGGGCCCGCACGTCCGCGCTCTGGATGAAGAGCCGGCCGAGGGTGGTGAGCTGCGAGGCGACCAGCAGGCCCGCGCACAGGCCGCCGAACATCGCGATGCCGCCGAGCCGCGGGGTGGGCTCGCGGTGCACGTCGCGGGCGCGCACCGGCGGCATGGCACCGGCCGCGATCGCGAACTTCCGCACCGGGCTGACCAGCAGGTAGGTCACGGCCGCGGTGACGAACAGCACCAGGAGATACTCACGCACCACTGACCTCCTGAGTCACGGACCGACGGATGAGTACGGAGGGTACCCCCGGGAGGGTTCGGGGTTCGAGGTGCGTCGCCACGGTCACACCTTATTGAGTGGGACGGGCGGGGTGTGCACCGCGGTTCTCCCTGCCGGCCGGCGGATGCCGCGGAGCCGGTCAGCGGCGGTCGGCGTACGCGTGCGCGAGCTCGCGCACCCGGTTGGTGATCCGGGCGTCCGGGCCGCTCCGCAGCAGGGCGCCGACCAGGTCGCCGAGCTCGCCCATCTCCTGCGGGCCCATCCCCTGCGCGGCCGCCGCACCGGTGCCGAGCCGGATCCCGGAGGCCTCGGCGGCCGGCGCCGGGTCGTACGGCAGGGCGCACTTGCCCAGCATCAGCCCGGCGGCCGCGCAGCGGCGCTCGGCCTCGATGCCGCTCACCCCGAGCGGGCTGACGTCGGCGGTCACCAGGTGGGTGTCGGTGCCGCCGGTCATCGGTCGGGCGCCGTGCCCGGCCAGCGCCGCGGCCAGCGCCCGGGCGCCGTCCACGGCCCGCCGGACGTAGTCGGCGAACCCCTCGGTGCCGGCCTCGGCGAGCGCCACCGCCTTGCCGGCCACCTCGTTCATCGCGGCGCCGCCCTGGGTGAACGGGAAGACCGCCCGGTCGACCCGGTCCGCCAGCTCGGCGGTGCACAGCAGCAGGCCGCCGCGCGGGCCGCGCAGCAGCTTGTGGGTGGCGGCCACCGTCACGTCGGCGTACGGCACCGGGGAGGGCGCCGCACCGGCCGCGACCAGGCCGATGGTCTGCGCGGCCGAGGCGATCACGTAGGCGTCCACCTCGTCCGCGATCGCGCGGAACGCCGCCCAGTCCAGGTGCCGCGGGTAGGAGATGCCGCCGGCGATGATCGCCTTGGGGCGGTGCCGCAGGGCGAGGTCGCGGACCTGGTCGAGGTCGACCCGGCCGTCCTCCTCGCGGACGCCGTAGCCGACGAAGTCGAACCAGCGGCCGGAGAAGTTGGCGCGCGAGCCGCAGCTCAGGTGGCCGCCGTGCTCCAGCGACATCGCCAGCACCACGTCGCCCGGCCGCAGCAGCGCCGCGTACGCCGCGAGCATCGCCGAGGTGGCGGAGCGCGGCTGGACGTTGGCGTGCGGGGCGGCGAAGAGCTGGCGGGCGCGGTCGACGGCCAGCAGCTCGGCGGTGTCGGCGAGCGCGCAGCCGGTGTGGTGGCGGCGGCCCGGGTAGCCCTCGGCGTACTTGTCGACCAGCGGGCCGCCCAGCGCGGACAGCACCGCCGGGCTGGTCAGGTTCTCGCCCGCCAGCAGCTGGATGCTCTCGGCCCGGCGCTCGGCCTCGGCGCTCAGCAGGTCGGCGAGCAGCGGGTCGGCCCGGCGGAGCTCGTCGGAGGGCTCCCAGCGGTGCGGCCGGCCGGCGGGGGCCGGGGTGGTGGTCGGGCCGTGCGCGGTGTCGGTGACGGACATGGCGGGGCTCCCGGGCTACGGCGGGCTGGGTCCTTCCAGGGTAGGTCGGGGCAGTGCCGGGAGCCCGTTCGCGCGGCCGGTGGTACGGCCGTCAGGGCGCCCCGGAGCGGTGCTCACCGGCCGGGCACCCCGTGAACACGATCTCTTCACCCGATCCCCGTGACTCCCGCACCTTCGGCTGCGCCGTACGAGGGGCCACGGCGGCCCCGTGCGCCGCCCGCGGGCCCGCGCGCCCGGACCAGGTGCCCGGCGGGCGGCCAGGGGCCGCTCAGGGGCGCCCGCGGACCCCGGTCAGCGCGGTCACCACCGGGTCGAGCGCGCCGAATATCTCCTCGCCGCAGTTGCGGAACATGCCGATCGGGGCGCCGTAGGGGTCGTCGACCTCGTCCGACTCGGGCGAGGCCGCCAGCAGCCAGCCGCGGAGCGCGGCGGCCGATCGCACCAGTGCCCGGGCCCGCTCGGGCAGCCGGGCGCCGCCGCGCGGGTCGGGCAGCGTGCCCGGGTCTATCCGGCGCACCAGGCGGGTGAACTCCTTCAGCGTGAAGGTGCGCAGCCCGGCCTTGTGGCCCATCGAGATGACCTGGGCACGGTGGTCCAGGGTGGCGGTCAGCACCAGGTCGGCGTCGATGACGTGCTCGTCCAGCAGCTCACGGCCGGCGAAGCCGCCGCTGTCCACGCCGTACTCGCCGAGCACGGTGGCGGCGTGCGCCTCCATCGGCGCGCCCTCGTGGCCCCAGGTGCCGGCGCTCTCCACCACGAACCGGTCGGCGGGGGGGCCCCCCCCCGCGGGCCCCCCGCCGCGCGGGGGGGGCGGCGGCGCCGCGCGCGCGCGCCCCCGCGCGCCCGGGGCGCGGCCCACACCCCCCCCCCCGCGGGGGGCGCCGCCCCCGAGCGGGGCGACCCGCTGGGGCCGGGTGAGGCGCTCGGCGATCGGCGAGCGGCACACGTTGCCGGTGCAGACGAACAGGATCCGGAAGGCGTCCACCGGGCGCGGCGCGTACGCCGCGTACGGGGCCGCGCCCGGGCCCGCGGCGTGCAGCGACGCAGCGGTCAACTGCCGGCCTCCAGGTCCGGGACGACCTCCCTCAGCTGCTCGACGCTGATCGCGCCGGCCCGCAGCACCACGGGGGTCTTGCCGGTGACGTCGACGATGGTGGAGGCCGTGGCGTGGTCGGCGCGGCCGCCGTCCAGGTAGACCGAGATGGCGTCGCCGAGCTGGCTCTGCGCGTCGTCGCAGGTGGCGGGGGACGGGCCGCCGGTCTTGTTGGCGCTGGAGACGGCCAGCGGGCCGGTGGAGTTCAGCAGCTCCAGGGCGACCGGGTGCAGCGGCATCCGGACGGCGACGGTGCCGCGGGTCTCGCCGAGGTCCCAGCGCAGCGACGGCTGGTGCCGGGCGACCAGGGTCAGGCCGCCGGGCCAGAAGGCGTCGACCAGCTCCCAGGCCTGCTCGGAGAAGTCGGTGACCAGGCCGTGCAGCGTGGTCGGCGAGCCGACCAGCACCGGGGAGGGCATGTTGCGGCCGCGCCCCTTGGCGGCCAGCAGGGCGGCCACCGCCTCCGGGGAGAACGCGTCGGCGCCGACCCCGTACAGGGTGTCGGTCGGCAGCACGACGATCTCGCCGCGTCGGATCGCCGAGGCGGCCTCGCGCAGCCCGGTGGCGCGGTCCCCGGTATCGGCACAGTCGTAGCGGCGGCTCATCGGTGCGGTCCCCTTCCGGATGTCACGGTGAAGTCGGTGAGGTCAGAGCGAAGCGCGGCGGGCCGTCGCGAAGCGCGGCCGGTTGTTGAGGTCGCGGTGGTCGGCGGCGTCCGTCCAGCCCGCCTCCTCGCGGAAGATCCAGGGCACCTGGCCGCCCTGGGTATCGGCGTGCTCGACCACGACCGCGCCGCCGGGCCGCAGCAGCCGGGCGGCGACCCGCTCGATGCCGCGGATGGTGTCCAGGCCGTCCTCGCCGGAGAACAGCGACATCTGCGGGTCGTGGTCGCGGGCCTCGGGCGCCACGTACTCCCACTCGGTGAGCGGGATGTACGGCGGGTTGCTGATCACCAGGTCGAACCGGCCGTCCCAGCCGCGGTCGTCCGCGAAGGCCCGGGTGGCGTCGCCCTCGTGCAGGGTGACCCGGGCCCGGTCGGGACTGGCGGCGATGTTGCGCCGGGTGTAGGCGAGGGCGCCCGCGTCGAGCTCGAAGGCGTGCACGGTGGAGCGCGGCAGCTCCTGGGCGAGGGCGAGCGCGATCGCGCCCGAGCCGGTGCACAGGTCGACGATCAGCGGCTCGGCGACGTCCATGTCGCGGACGGCGTTTATGGCCCACTCGACGACCGACTCGGTCTCCGGCCGGGGCACGAACACCCCCGGCCCGACCTCCAGCTCCAGGTAGCGGAAGAACGCCCGCCCGGTGATGTGCTGCAGCGGCTCGCGGGCCTCGCGGCGCGAGATCGCCTCCCAGTACCGGGCGTCGAAGTCGGCGTCGGCGACCGTGTGCAGCTGGCTGCGCTTCACGTTGTGGATGTAGGCCGCCAGCTCCTCCGCGTCGAAGCGCGGCGACGGCACGCCGGCCGCGGCCAACCGCTGGGTGGCCTGGGCCACCTCGGCGAGCAGCAGGTTCATCCGACCGACCCCTCCGTGCTCAGTTCTCCTGGGCGGCGGCC
Organism: Kitasatospora sp. NPDC059571; assembly: GCF_042735675.1. Lineage (NCBI taxonomy): Bacteria > Bacillati > Actinomycetota > Actinomycetes > Kitasatosporales > Streptomycetaceae > Kitasatospora > Kitasatospora sp. NPDC059571. Next base: position 1,127 of record NZ_JBHWBW010000099.1, on the reverse strand, counting down.
AGTTTGGCCGCCGCGTCGGCGTCCACGCAGGACTGGATCACCGCGTTCAGGTCGCCGTCCAGCACCTGGTCCAGGTTGTAGGACTTGAACCCGGTGCGGTGGTCGGAGATGCGGTTCTCCGGGAAGTTGTACGTACGGATCCGCTCGGAGCGGTCCACCGTGCGGACCTGGCTGCGGCGCGCGTCCGAGGCCTCCCGCTCGGCCTCCTCCTGGGCGGCGGCCAGCAGCCGCGACCGCAGGATGCGCATCGCCTGCTCCTTGTTCTGGAGCTGGCTCTTCTCGTTCTGGCAGGACGCCACGATACCGGTCGGCAGGTGGGTGATCCGGACGGCGGAGTCGGTGGTGTTGACCGACTGGCCGCCGGGGCCGGAGGAGCGGTAGACGTCGATGCGCAGGTCGTTGGCGTGGATCTCCACCTCGACCTCCTCGGCCTCCGGGGTGACCAGCACGCCGGCGGCGGAGGTGTGGATCCGGCCCTGGGACTCGGTGGCCGGCACGCGCTGCACGCGGTGCACGCCGCCCTCGTACTTCAGCCGGGCCCAGACGCCCTGGCCGGGCTCGGTGCCGGCCCGGGCCTTCACGGCCACCGAGACGTCCTTGTAGCCGCCGAGGTCGGACTCGTTGGCGTCGATCAGCTCGGTCTTCCAGCCGATCCGCTCGGCGAAGCGCAGGTACATCCGGAGCAGGTCGCCGGCGAAGAGCGCGGACTCCTCGCCGCCCTCGCCCGCCTTGATCTCCAGGATGACGTCCTTGTCGTCGCTCGGGTCGCGCGGCACCAGCAGCAGCCGCAGCTCCTCGGTCAGCTCGTCGCGGCGGGCCTCGGCGGCCTTGGCCTCGGCGTGGAAGTCCGGGTCCTCGGCGGCGAACTCGCGGGCGGCCTCGATGTCCTCACCGGCCTGCCGCCAGGCGCGGTAGACGGTGGTGATCGGGGTCAGCTCGGCGTAGCGCTTGGCGAGCTTGCGGGCGTTGGCCTGGTCGGCGTGGACCGACGGGTCGGCCAGCCGCATCTCGAGGGCGGCGTGCTCGACGAGGAGCTCTTCGACTGCCTCGAACATCGGATGGGCCTACTTCCCGTGAGTGGCGGAACGACTGGAGATGCGAACGGCGCCGGTCCGGCGCCCCCGCGC
>NZ_JBHWBW010000098.1:0-20881 GCF_042735675.1 Kitasatospora sp. NPDC059571 | reverse complement strand
GGCACCGCGCCGCGCACCGGGCCCGCCTCCTCGGGCGGGCCGGCCGCCGCGGTGTCCACCACCGACGCGTACGCCTGCGGCCAGGGCGGGCCGGGCAGGGTGAACTCCACCGGCTCCGCGCCGGCGTTCAGCACCAGCAGGAAGCTGTCGTCGCGCAGCGCCCGGCCGTGCTGGTCGCGCTCGGACATCGCACTGCCGGAGAGCAGCATGCCGAGCGCGGCGGTCGGCCCGAACCAGTCGGCCTCCGTCATCAGCCGCCCGGCCGGGGTGAACCAGGCCAGGTCCCGCTGCCCGCCGGGCACCGTCTCCCGGCCGGAGAAGAACGCCCGCTGGCGCAGCACCGGGTGGGCCCGGCGCAGCCGGACCAGCCGGCCCGCGAGCTCGGTGAGCGCCCGCCAGGCCGGCTCCTCCAGCAGCGACCAGTCGAGCCAGCCGGTCTCGTTGTCCTGGCAGTAGGCGTTGTTGTTGCCGTGCTGGGTGCGGCCGAGCTCGTCGCCGGCGGTGAGCATCGGCACGCCGCTCGACAGCAGCAGGGTGGCGAGCAGGTTGCGCAGCTGACGGTGGCGCAGCTCGCGCACCGCGGGGTCGTCGCTCTCGCCCTCGCTGCCGTGGTTCCAGGAGCGGTTGTCGTCGGTGCCGTCCCGGTTGTGCTCGCCGTTGGCCTCGTTGTGCTTGCGGTTGTAGGAGACCAGGTCGCGCAGGGTGAAGCCGTCGTGCGCGGTGACGAAGTTGACCGAGGCGTAGGGGCGGCGGCCGCCGCGCTGGTAGAGGTCGGAGGAGCCGGACAGCCGGTAGCCGAGCTCGCGCACGTCCGGGCGGGCACCGCGCCAGAAGTCGCGCACGGTGTCGCGGTACTTGTCGTTCCACTCGGCCCACAGCGGCGGGAAGCCGCCGACCTGGTAGCCGCCGGGGCCGACGTCCCACGGCTCGGCGATCAGCTTGACCCGGCTGAGCAGCGGGTCCTGGGAGACCGCGGCCAGGAACGGGTGGTGCATCTCCACCCCGTCGCCGCCGCGGGCGAGCGCCGCGGCCAGGTCGAAGCGGAAGCCGTCCACGCCCATCTCGGTCACCCAGTACCGCAGCGAGTCGGTGAGCAGGCGGACCACGTGCGGCTGCCGGGTGTCGAGGGTGTTGCCGCAGCCGGTGTAGTCGGCGTACCCGCGGCGGCTGCGGTCGAGCCGGTAGTAGCCGCCGTTGTCGATGCCGCGCAGCGACAGCGACGGGCCCATCACCCCGGCCTCGGCGGAGTGGTTGTAGACCACGTCGAGGATCACCTCGATGCCCGCCGCGTGCAGGGCGCGCACCATCCGCTTGAACTCGCCGACCTGCTCGCCGCGGCTGCCGGAGGACGAGTAGCCGGCGTGCGGGGCGAAGAAGCCGAGCGTGTTGTAGCCCCAGTAGTTGGTCAGCCCGCGGGCCTGCAGGTGGTCCTCGCTGACGTGGTGGTGGACGGGCAGCAGCTCGACCGCGGTGACGCCGAGCCGGGTCAGGTGGGCGACGGCCGCCGGGTGGGCGAGGCCCGCGTAGGTGCCGCGCAGCTCCGGCGGCACGTCCGGGTGGCGCATGGTGAAGCCGCGCACGTGCAGCTCGTACAGCACGGTCTCGGCCCAGGGCGTCTTCGGCCGCTGGTCGTCGTACCAGTCGTCGTCGTCGTGGACGACCACCGAGCGCGGCACGTACGGCGCGGAGTCGCGGTTGTCGCGCACCGTGTCGGCGACGTCCGGCTCGGGCCAGCCGCGCACCGCGCTGCAGGTCGCGTCGTGGCTGGTGTAGGCGCCGTCGATGGCCCGGGCGTACGGGTCGACCAGCAGCTTGGCCGGGTTCCAGCGGGCGCCCGTCCACGGGTCCCAGCGGCCGTGCACCCGGTAGCCGTACCGGGTGCCGGGCAGCACGCCGGGCAGGAAGCCGTGCCAGGTCTGGAAGGTCTGCTCGGTGAGCCGGTGCCGGGTCTCGGTGCCGTCCTCGGCGAACAGGCACAGGTCCACCGCCTCGGCCCCGGCCGCCCACAGGGCGAAGTTGGTGCCCGGCCCCTCGGGGCCGGTGCGGAAGCGGGCGCCGAGCGGCTGCCAGCTGCCGGGCCACGGCTCGGCGGCGGCCCGGGGCACGGCGGGGGCCGCGCCGTCGGTCCGGGCCGGGGGTGGGCGGCCGGCCGCCTGGCGAGTGCCCTGTCCCAGCTCCTGCCACGCCGTCATCGCCGCACCCTCCCAGCGCGGGGGTCCCGTACCCGCTCCCCTCTTGTTCCCTGATCCCGTGCGGGTGTCACGTGGCCGATCGTGTTGTGACGCTGGGTGAACGGGAGGGCGGCCGGGCGGTGACGTGTCCCGGCGGGCCGGCGGTCGTTGCACCGGGGGACGGGCCGCCCGGGCCCGCACCGACGTCGGGAGGTCCGGATGCGCCTGCTGGCGGTGGGCAGGCGGGTGGCGGCCGCGGCGGCCGCCGCTCTGGCGCTGCTGTCCGGGTGCGCCCCCGGCACGCCGGCGCCGGACGGTCCGCGCAGCCCGCGCCCGGCGCCGCCGGTCTCCGCCGCGCAGGTCACCACGGTGCCCGCGGACGGTGCGCAGGAGGTGCACGTCGGCGACGAGGTGGCGGTGACCGCGAAGGGCGGGACGCTGGTCTCCGTCCGGCTGGCGGACGACCGCGGGGTGGCCGTCCCGGGCCGGATCAGCCCCGACGGCACCCGGTGGACCCCGGGCGAGGAGCTGACCCCGGCCACGCCGTACACCCTGGACGCGGTCGCCCGCGACGCGGCCGGGCTGCGGGCCGACCAGCACAGCGCGTTCTTCACCGCCGGTCCGGCGCACACCGTGACGGCCTTCTTCACCCCGGAGGACGGCGCCACCGTCGGCGTCGGGATGCCGGTCTCGCTGCGCTTCTCCCGGCCGGTCGCGGACCGCGCCGCGGCGGAGCGGGCGGTGGAGGTGACCGCGGACCCGCCGGTGCCGCTGGCCGCGCACTGGTTCGGCGACCGCCGCCTCGACGTGCGCCCCGAGCACCTGTGGGCGCCGGGCACCCGGGTGCGGGTGGCGCTGCGGCTGAAGGACGTGGAGGTCGCGCCCGGCGAGTACGGGACGCAGTCCCGGGACCTCCTCTTCACCGTCGGCCGCTCCCGGGTCTCCACCGTGGACCTCGCGACGAGCACCATGACGGTGCGCGAGGACGGCGAGGAGGTCCGCACCCTGAAGGTCTCCGCGGGCAGCCCGCAGCACCCGACCTACCGCGGGGTGATGGTGGTGTCCGAGAAGTTCGCCGAGACCCGGATGAACTCGCAGACGGTCGGGCTCGGCGACGAGTACGACATCAAGGACGTGCCGCACGCGATGCGGCTGACCGCCTCCGGCACCTTCGTGCACGGCAACTACTGGGCCGACGAGGAGGTCTTCGGCACGGCCAACACCAGCCACGGCTGCATCGGCCTCGCCGACGAGCAGGGCGGCGACCCGCAGTCCCCGGCCGGATGGTTCTTCGAGCACACCCTGGTGGGCGACGTGATCGTGGTCGAGGGCGACGCCGGGGAGAGCGTCCCGCCCTCGAACGGGCTGAACGGCTGGAACATGCCGTGGGCCCAGTGGCGGCGCGGAACGGCCCTGGGAGGGCACTGAACGTCCACCCGGCTCCCGCCGAAGATTCACTCGGACGGGGCAGTTATCCTGGCGACCCGCGCGGGCCCGGGGGCACCCCGTGAAACCTGTGTGGAAGTTGTCCGCAGTCCGGTGAAACCTTCCCGGGCCGCTGGGCGTGTATGCCCGTGGATACCGGGAGGGGAGAGACCGAGTGAAGCCGGTTCAGGCGGCCGAGGCCGCGATAGTCAGGGGTGCGGCCGCGGGCCGCACCGGCCGTACCGCCCGCCGGGCCGCAGTCGCGGTGGCCATGGGCGGCGTGCTGCTGCTGACCGCTGCGTGCAACGACGGCGGCGGCTCCGGCGGCGGCAGCACCGCCGCGGGGGGCTCCGGCGGGGCCGGCGGCAGCACCACCCAGGCCGCGCCGAAGACCTCGGCCGCGGTGATCACGGTCACCCCGAAGGACGGCGCGACCGACGTCGCGCCCAGCGGCGGGCTGACCGTCGCGGTCACCGGCGGCAAGCTGACCGGCGTGGCCGTGACGGACAAGAACGGCAAGGCCGTCGAGGGCTCGATCTCCGCCGACGGGCTCAGCTGGAAGCCCACCGGCACGCTGACCGTCGGCATGGCGTACACGGTGAACGCGCAGGCCAAGGACGACAAGGGCCTGCCGGCCGCGTCCACCAGCACCTTCACCACGCTGACCCCGGCCAAGAAGGTCGCCACCAACGACAACATCGCCGACAACGGCACCTACGGTGTCGGCATGATCGTCTCGGTGGCGTTCAGCAAGCCGGTCAAGAACAAGGACGCGGTCGTCGCCGGCATCACCTTCGAGGCCACCGACGGCACCACCGTCAAGGGCCACTGGTTCGGCAGCCAGCGCCTGGACTTCCGCCCGGCCGAGTACTGGAAGCCCGGCACCAAGGTGACCGTGCACTACCGGCTGAAGAACGTCGAGGTCTCGCCCGGCGTGTACGGCGACGTGGACCGCGACGAGCCGTTCACCATCGGCCGCTACCAGGTCAGCACGGTCGACGCGGCCAGCCACATGATGAGCGTCAAGGGCGGCGACGGCTCCACCAAGAGCATCCCGATCACCGCGGGCAACGACCAGAACCCGTCCTGGAACGGCACCATGGTCATCTCCAGCAAGGAGCTGGTGACCCGGATGAACTCCGCCACGGTCGCCAACGTCAAGGGCGACGAGTACGACGTCCCGGACGTCCCGCACGCGATGCGGCTCACCGCCTCCGGCACCTACGTGCACGGCAACTACTGGGGCAACGCCTTCGGCAAGTCCAACGCCAGCCACGGCTGCATCGGCCTGATGGACAGCAAGGGCGGCAGCGACGGCTCCTCGGCGGGCAAGTTCTTCAACAGCTCGCTGGTCGGCGACGTGGTGAAGATCGTCAACTCCCGCGGCAGGACCGTTTCTCCGGACAACGGCCTGAGCGGCTGGACGCTGCCCTGGGCCTCCTGGTAGGCCTGCGCCCGCATCCCGGCCCGGCCGCCGTCACCGGTGGCCGGGCCGTGGCGGCTTCGTGACCTGATCGTCGTCACCGGGGCCGCAACCCGGGCGGGGGTCCGGAACGTGTCAGAGACCGAAGCCGCGGCGGGGGCGCCGCGGCCGTGCACAGGGGTACGGAGGGGGACCGCGATGGCGTCGGTGCGCAGGACGGTGGCGGCAGGTGCGCTCGGAGGAGCGCTGGTGCTGATGGCGACCGGGTGCGGCTCGTCCGGTGGGGGAGGCGCGAAGTCGGGTGACGGCAGGGCGGCCACCACCGCGGCGGCGCCGAAGCCCGCCGTGTCGGCCGCGCAGATCGGCATCGAGCCGAAGAACGGCTCCACCGGCGTCAAGCCGTCGGGTGCGCTGAAGGTCACCGTTTCGAGTGGTCGGCTGACCGCCGTGACGGTCACCGGCAAGGACGGCCGGACCGTCGCCGGCACGCTCGCGGCGGACGGCCTGAGCTGGACGCCGACCGGCCCGCTGGCGGTCTCCGGCGAGTACCGCGTCGCGGCGAGAGCGGCCGACGCCAAGGGCGTGGAGACCACCGCGGAGAGCGGCTTCAGCACCCTCACGCCGGAGAAGGAGGCCGACCCGCACGACAACATCGGCGACGGCCAGACGTACGGCGTCGGCATGATCGTCTCGCTCCGCTTCGACCGGCACGTCAAGGACCGGGCCGCGGTGGAGCAGGGCGTCACCTTCGAGACGTCCGACGGCACCCCGGTCAAGCCGCACTGGTTCGGCGACGAGCGGGTCGACTTCCGCCCGGCCGCGTTCTGGAAGCCCGGCACCAAGGTGACCGTGCACTATCGGCTGAAGAGCGTGGAGATCGCGCCCGGCGTGTACGGCGGCGTGGACAGCGACGAGCCGTTCACCATCGGCCGGTCCCGGGTCAGCACCGCCGACGTCTCCACGCACCGGATGGCGGTCGTGCAGGACGGGCAGCAGGTGGACTCCGTCCCGTTCACCGCCGGCAAGGCGGGCTTCGACAGCTGGAACGGCACCATGGTCGTCGAGGAGATGGACCGCAAGACCCGGATGAGCTCCAACGGCGTCAGCGGCATCACCGCGGGCCAGGAGTACGACCTGGACGACGTCCCGCACGCGCTGCGGCTCACCGACTCCGGCACCTACGTGCACGGCAACTCCTGGGCGGGCTCGGCGATCGGGCACTCCAACGCCAGCCACGGCTGCATCGGCGTCCGGGACACCCGCTACGGCAGCGACGACACCGACGCCGGGCGCTTCTACAACAACTCGCTCGTCGGCGACGTGGTGACCGTGGTCAACTCCAAGGGTGACAAGGTCTCTCCGGACAACGGCCTGAGCGGGTGGAACCTCGACTGGAACGCCTGGTGAACGGCCCGAACCTGATCGGTGTGCCGCTGGCATATGCCAGTTGAATAGTGATCGTTTGCTCATTGTCCGTACGCACCCGCATGCGTTCCGCAATGATGGGCCCATGGCGGGATGGCGCGAGGCGGACCGGGCATCGAACCGGCTGGTGGGTGCGGTCGGTGACGATCCGTCGGCTGTCCTGGCGCACGACCTCGCGGGCCTGGAGCGGCTGAGTCCGGGGGAGCTGGAGCGAGCGTTCTTCGGGCTGCTGCGCGACCCGGCCGCCGAGGACGAGGTCCGGCTCCCCTCGCGCCCGGAGTCGGCCCGGGTCGCCCGCCGGCTGGTGGTCTCGGTGCTGCGCGCCTGGGAACTCCATCAGCAGGTCGAGGCCGGCGAACTGCTCGCCGGTGAACTGGTGGCGAACGCCGTACGGCACGCGGGCGGGCGCACCGTCGGGCTGAAGCTGGGCCGCCGGCAGGGCTGGGTGCGGATCGAGGTCCGGGACTCCTCGCGCGCCCTGCCGTGCCTCATCGTCGCCGCCGAGCGCGGCGCCTCGAACGGCCACGGGCTGGTCCTGGTCGACGCGGTGGCCGACCGCTGGGGCGCGGACCTGATGCCGCGCGGCAAGGCGGTCTGGTGCGAGCTGAAGGTGCGCGAGCGGGCCGCCTGAGCGGGCCGGGAGACGGAGCGGGGCCCCCGGGTCCGCGGGATGTGCGGAATGGGGGCCCCTGCGCGTCACCGCGTCGGCCGAGGGGGTGCGTGCCACGCGGTGGGACGGCCGAACCGGGTCAGTGGAGGCCGTGGTCTGTGCCTCTACTCTCGCACGAATCGGCGAACCGGACAAATCGATCTCAAGGTTTCAGGCCGATTTCACCTTCGATTCATCAGCACTCGATGACGTTCACCGCGAGGCCGCCGCGGGAGGTCTCCTTGTACTTGATCTTCATGTCGGCGCCGGTCTCCTTCATCGTCTTGATCGCCTTGTCGAGCGAGACGTGGTGCCGGCCGTCGCCGCGCAGCGCCATCCGGGCCGCGGTGATCGCCTTCACCGACGCCATGCCGTTCCGCTCGATGCAGGGGATCTGGACGAGGCCGCCGACCGGGTCGCAGGTGAGGCCGAGGTTGTGCTCGATGCCGATCTCGGCCGCGTTCTCCACCTGCTCGGGGCTGCCGCCGAGGACCTCGGCCAGGCCGCCGGCCGCCATCGAGCAGGCCGAGCCGACCTCGCCCTGGCAGCCGACCTCGGCGCCGGAGATCGAGGCGTTCTCCTTGAACAGCATGCCGATCGCACCGGCCGCCAGCAGGAAGCGCACGATGCCCTCGTCGTCCGCGCCCGGGACGAAGTTCTGGTAGTAGTGCAGCACGGCGGGAACGATCCCGGCGGCGCCGTTGGTCGGCGCGGTGACCACCCGGCGGCCGGAGGCGTTCTCCTCGTTCACCGCCATCGCGTAGAGGGTCACCCACTCCATGGCGTTGGCCGGGCCGATCCCCTCCGCACGCATGGCGCGGGCCGCCGAGGCCGCCCGGCGGCGCACCTTCAGCCCGCCCGGGAGGATCCCCTCGCGGGACATGCCGGCCGCCACGCACTCCTTCATCACGGCCCAGATCTCCAGCAGCCCGGCGCGGATCTCGGCCTCGGTGCGCCAGGCCTTCTCGTTCTCCAGCATCAGCCCGGAGATCGACAGCCCGGTCTCCCGAGTGAGGCGCAGCAGCTCCTCGCCGGTGCGGAAGGGGTGGCGCAGCACGGTGTCGTCGGGCTTGACCCGCTCCGCGCCGATGGCGTCCTCGTCGACCACGAAGCCGCCGCCGACCGAGTAGTAGGTCTTCTCCAGCAGCGGGACGCCGGACTCGTTCCAGGCGGCCAGGGTCATCCCGTTGGCGTGGTAGGGCAGGGAGCGGCGGCGGTGCAGGACGACCTGGCCGACCGGGTCGAAGTCGATCTCGTGCTCGCCGAGCAGGCGCAGCCGCTTCTCGGCGTGGATCCGCTCGACGTCCAGGTCGGCGCGGTCGACGTCGACGGTCCGCGGGGAGTTCCCCTCCAGGCCGAGCAGGACGGCCTTCGGGGTGCCGTGGCCGTGGCCGGTGGCGCCGAGCGAGCCGAAGAGCTCGGCGCGCACGCCGGCGGTCTTGTCGAGCAGCCCCTCCGAGCGCAGCCGGCGGGCGAACATCCGGGCTGCGCGCATCGGGCCGACGGTGTGGGAGCTCGACGGTCCGATGCCGACGGAGAAGAGGTCGAAGACGCTGATGGCCACGGGGGACGTCCTTGTCTGGTCTCGTGGAAGGACTTGCGGGGTGACACGGCACGGGGCACCGCGCGCACTGTCCAGTGTGCGCGGTGCCCCGTGGTTCCCGGTGTCCGGCGGGGGTGAGGCCGGTCACCGGGAGGAGCCGGCTACAGCTCGGGGTACAGCGGGTACTTCACGGCCAGCGCGGTGACGCGGGCCTTCAGCGCGGCGGCCTTGGCCTCGTCGAAGCCGGGCAGCAGGGTCTCGGCGATGACGTCGGCGACCTCGCGGAAGTCCTCCGCCAGGAAGCCGCGGGTGGCCAGCGCCGGGGTGCCGATGCGCAGGCCGGAGGTGACCATCGGCGGGCGGGGGTCGTTCGGGACGGCGTTGCGGTTCACCGTGATGCCGACCTCGTGCAGGCGGTCCTCGGCGTCCTGGCCGTTGAGCTCGCTGTTGCGCAGGTCGACCAGGACGAGGTGGACGTCCGTGCCGCCGGAGAGCACCGAGACGCCGGCGTCCACGGTGTCCTGCTTGAGCAGGCGCTCGGCGAGGATCTTGGCGCCCTCGAGGGTGCGCACCTGGCGCTCCTTGAACTCCTCCGAGGCGGCGACCTTGAAGGCCACGGCCTTGGCGGCGATCACGTGCTCCAGCGGGCCGCCCTGCTGGCCGGGGAAGACCGCGGAGTTGATCTTCTTGGCCCACGCCTCCTTGCAGAGGATGACGCCGCCGCGCGGGCCGCCCAGGGTCTTGTGGGTGGTGGTGGTGACCACGTCCGCGTACGGCACCGGCGAGGGGTGCAGGCCCGCGGCGACCAGGCCGGCGAAGTGCGCCATGTCGACCATGAGCAGGGCGCCGACCTCGTCCGCGATGCGGCGGAACTCGGCGAAGTCCAGCTGGCGCGGGTAGGCGGACCAGCCGGCGATGATCAGCTTCGGCTGGTGCTCCTTGGCGAGGCGCTCGACCTCGGCCATGTCGACCTGGCCGGACTTCTCGTCGACGTGGTACGCGGCCACGTTGTAGAGCTTGCCGGAGAAGTTGATCTTCATGCCGTGGGTGAGGTGGCCGCCGTGGGCCAGGCTCAGGCCCAGGATGGTGTCGCCCGGCTGGATCAGCGCGAACATCGCGGCCGCGTTGGCCTGCGCGCCGGAGTGCGGCTGCACGTTGGCGTGCTCGGCGCCGAACAGCTCCTTGATCCGGTCGATCGCGATCTGCTCGACCACGTCGACGTGCTCGCAGCCGCCGTAGTAGCGCTTGCCGGGGTAGCCCTCGGCGTACTTGTTGGTCAGCACCGAGCCCTGGGCCTCCATGACCGCCACCGGGGCGAAGTTCTCGGAGGCGATCATTTCCAGGGTGGTCTGCTGGCGGTGCAGCTCGGCGTCGACCGCGGCGGCGATCTCCGGGTCGAGCGCGTGGAGGGACTGGTTGAGAACCGTCATGAGGTGGGGTCTCCCCGTAGGGCGGTGGTGAGGGCCGGGCGCGCGGGCGCGCCGGCCGGGGCCGCCGCCCCCGGGCACCCGCGGCAGGGGGATGTGGACGCCCCTGTCATTTGGCCTCAAACACTAGGTGGCCCCCCTGGGGCCTGCAAGGGGCAACGAAAAGAATCTATCCATCCGGATAGCTATTGACCAGGCCCCGCGGCGGACCTACGTTATTTGAAGCCAAACGAGTCCGGGGCGCAGTCGAAGCCCCGTTGGCAAGGACCGGCAGCCGGCCGCCCGGCGCGGCCGGCTGCCGAACCCGTCTTCCTTCCGCACCCCGACGTTTCCCCCACCCCCAGGAGGACCGGCCATGAAGGTCGTCGTCGACATGAACAAGTGCCAGGACCACGGTCAGTGCGTCTTCGCCGCCCCCGACGTCTTCCAGTTCGACGACGCGGGGCGCCTCGCCTACGTGACGGATCCGGACGACGCGCTGCGCGACGAGGTCGAGGAGGCCGCGGACGTCTGCCCGCTCCAGGCCATCCGGATCGAGAACTGACGTGCAGCCCCGCATCGTCATCGCCGGCGCCTCCATGGGCGGTCTGCGTGCGGCCGAGCAGCTGCGCGCCGCCGGATGGCGCGGCGCGATCACCGTGGTCGGTGAGGAGCCGCACCTCCCCTACAACCGTCCGCCCCTGTCGAAGGAGGTGCTCGCCGGCAGGGCGCCCTTCGGGTCCCTCGCCTTCACCCTGCGCGACGCGGTTGCCGACGTCGAATGGATCCTGGGCACCCGCGTCGTCGCCGCGGACCTGGCCCGCCGCCGGGTCGTGCTCGACTCCGGCGAGCGGCTGCCCTTCGACGGCCTGGTCGCCGCCACCGGCATGCGGCCGCGCCGCCTGACCTGCCCCGGACCGGCGGCCGGCCGGCACACCGTGCGCACCCTCGCCGACGCCGAGGGCCTGCGGGCCGAGCTGCTGCGCCCCGGCGTGCGGGTGGTCGTCGTCGGCGCGGGCTTCATCGGCTGCGAGGTCGCCGCCACCGCCGTCGCAGTGGGCGCCGCCGAGGTCACCGTGGTCGATCCCGAGCCGCTGCCCATGGTGCGGCCGCTCGGCGAGCTGACAGCCCGCGAACTGCTGCGGCGCCACCGCGAACGCGGCGTCCGCTTCGCCCTCGGCGCCGCAGTCGCCGGCTTCACCGGCGACCGGCACGTCACCGGCGTCGTCCTGGGCGACGGCACGGAACTGCCCGCTGACGTCGTCGTGGAGTCCGTCGGGTCCGTCGCCAACACCGAGTGGCTGGCGGGCAACGGCCTCGACCTCACCGACGGCGTGCTCACCGACGACCAGCTGCGCATCGGCGGTCTGCCGTACGCGGTGGCGGTCGGCGACGTGGCCCGCTTCCCCAATCCCCGCTACGACGGTGTGCCGCGACGCGTCGAGCACTGGTGCATCCCCACCGACACCGCCAAGCACGCGGCCCGGGCGCTCACCGCCCACCTGCACGGCCGGGACGCCGGGCAGGAGCCGTTCGCCCCGCTGCCCAGCTTCTGGAGCGACCAGCACGACTTCCGGTTGCAGTCCTTCGGTGCGCCCGCCCTGGGCACCGGTGACGTCCGGCTGCTCGACGGTGACCCCGGCGGCGACGTCGTGGTCGGCTACCACCACGACGGCCGGCTCGTCGGCGTCGTCGCCCTCGGCGGCCGCGGCGCCGCCGGCGCCGCAGCCCGCTACCGGGCCGAGCTGCTGAAGCAGCCCGCCCTCGCCATCTCGGCACCCGCCCGCTGAAGCACCGCCCCGCCCGCTGAAGCACCCGCCCCGAAGCACCCCGTCCGCCCCCGCGCCGACGCGCCGACCTCCCGAAGGAGTACCGCCATGACCTCCCTGCGTGGCTGGTTCCACCCCAAGAGCGCCTCGGGCCGCTCGTCCCTGATCCCCTCGCCACCGTGGCACTACTCCGGCGACCTGCTCACCGTCGAGTACCGCACCGACCCCGCCCGGGTGCGCGAACTCCTCCCCGAGCCGCTGGAGCCGGCCGACGACGACCCGGGGGCCGTCGCCCTGATCTGGGCCGACTGGCAATCCTGCTCCGGCAGCGGCGACGAGCTGCTCGACCCGGTGCGCTCCCAGTACAAGGAGGCGTTCGCGGTAGTCCGCTGCTCCTACCAGGGCCGGACCTTCTCGCGATGCGTGTACATCTGGGTGGACAAGGACTTCGCCATCGCCCGCGGACTCCACCAGGGCTACCCGAAGAAGCTCGGCTCCATCCACATGACCCGCCCGCACCCGTACGGGCCTGCGCCGCGGATCGAGGCCGGCGCGCGCTTCGGTGCCACCCTCGCCGCCTCCGACCGGCGGCTCGCCCAGGCCGTGTTCACGCTGCGCGAGCCCGCGCAGAGCAACGGGTTCGTCAACGGCCACCCGATGGCGCACCACCGCTGGCTGCCCTCGATCGAGAAGGGCAAGGGCCTGGCCCTGGACGAGCTGATCGAGACCGGCGCGGCCGCCTTCGAGGGCGGGCAGCCCTGGGCCGCAGACGCGGACCTGGAGCTCTTCGAGGCACCGACCGAGGAACTGGCCCGGCTGGAGATCCGCGAACCGATCGGCGCCTACTACCGCCAGGTCGGCGTCACCTGGGACGGCGGCCGGCTGCTCGCCTCCGACACCACCACCGTCCTCGAGGAGGAGCAGGCATGAGTGACCGTCACACCCTCAGCGTGGCCGGGGTCGAGGTCGACACCCGCCACTGGATCGGCGGGGAGCGCATCGCCTCCGCCGAGACCTTCACCGACCACTCCCCCATCGACGGCAGCCCGATCGGCGAGATCGCCCGCGGCGGCGCCGCCGAGGCACGGGCCGCCGTCGCCGCCGCGAAGGCCGCCTTCCCGGCATGGGCCGCGACCCCGCGCACCGAGCGCGCCCGCATCCTGCACGCCGTCGCCGACGGGGTCGACAAGCGCCTGGAGGACCTGGCACAGGTCGAGACCCGCGACAACGGTGCGCTGCTGCGCTCCCACCGGCGCGGCGTGATGCCGCGCGTCGCGCACAACTTCCGCTTCTTCGCCGACTGGCTGCTCACCCTCGACCACGAGGACTTCGACACCCGCGGCCACACCAACCACGTGTCCTGGGACCCGGCCGGCCCCTGTGTGCTGATCACGCCGTGGAACGCGCCGCTCATGCTGGCCACCTGGAAGGTCGCGCCGGCCCTCGCGGCGGGCAACACCGTGGTCCTCAAGCCTGCCGAGTGGTCCCCTCTCACCGCGTCCCTCCTGGCCGACATCGCCGCCGAGGCGGGTCTGCCGGCAGGCGTCCTCAACGTCGTCCAGGGCCACGGCAGCGAGGTCGGCGCGGCCCTGGTCGCCGACCCGGACGTCCGGCGGATCAGCTTCACCGGCTCCGTTCCCACCGCGCGCCGCATCGCCGAGGCCGCAGCGGCGAACCTGACCCCGCTCAGCCTGGAGCTCGGCGGCAAGTCCCCGCTGCTGGTCTTCGCCGACGCCGACCTGGACCTGGCCGTCGATCTCGCCGTCGAGCAGTACGACAACGCCGGGCAGGTCTGCCTGGCCGCCACCCGCCTGCTGGTCGATTCCACGGTCGCGGCCGAGTTCACCGAGCGGTTCCGCACCCGGGCCCTCGCCCTGCGCCAGGGCGACCCGCGCGACGAGGCCACCGACCTCGGACCCACCATCCACCCGCGCCAGCTGGAGAAGGTCGAGGGCTTCGTCCGGCGCGCCGTCACCGCCGGAGCCCGCGCGGTGGTCGGCGGCGGCCGCAACGAGGAGCTGGGTGGCCTCTACCACCGGCCGACCCTGCTGACCGACGTGGCGCAGGACAGCGAGATCGTCCAGGAGGAAATCTTCGGTCCCGTCCTCACGCTGCAGACCTTCGACACCGAGGCCGAGGCCGTCGCGCTCGCCAACGACACCCGTTTCGGACTGGCCGCCACCGTGGCCACCGGCTCGCACGAGCGTGCCGAGCGGGTCACCGCGCAGCTCGTCGCGGGCACGGTCTGGGTCAACTGCTTCTTCGTCCGCGACCTGCAGGCGCCGTTCGGCGGCGCCCGCCACTCCGGCGTCGGGCGCGAGGGCGGCACCTGGAGCTTCGACTTCTACTGCGACCTGAAGAACACCGTCACCGCACCGAAGGGCTGGACCGACCATGGGTGAGATCGTCGGGGCGGGCCTGCTCGCCCATGTCCCCACCGTCGTACTGCCCGAGGAGATCCGGCGGGAGCTGAACGACGGCAAGGAGATCACCCTGGTCACCGGCCTGGAGCAGCTGCGCCGGGAGGTCTTCGAGCGGGACGACTACGACACCGTCGTGGTCCTCGACTCGCACTGGGCCACCACCGTCGAGTTCGTGGTCACCGCCCAGGACCGCCGGGCCGGGCTGTTCACCTCCGAGGAGCTGCCGCGCGGCATGTCACGGATGCCCTACGACTACCCGGGCGACCCCGAACTCGCCCAGAACGTGGCCCGGTTCGCGGAGAAGCACGGCACCTGGATCACCCCGATCGACGACCCCTGCCTGCCCGTCTACTACGCCACGATCAACCTGTGGAAGTACCTCGGCGAGGGCCTGCCCGACAAGCGGTGGGTGACCATCGGGGTGTGCCAGACCGGCGACATGGAGGACCACCTGCGCCTGGGCCGGGCCCTGGCCGACGGCATCGCTGCCACCCCCGGCAGGCGCGTGCTGCTCATCGCCTCCGGTGCCCTCTCGCACACCTTCTGGCCGCTGCGCGAGCTGCGCGACCACGAGTCCAGCGACACGAAGCACATCTTCACCCCGCAGGCGCGCGAGGCCGACCTCCGGCGGATCGCCTGGTTCCGGCAGGGCCGGCACGACCTGGTGCTCGACACCATGGACGAGTTCTGGCGGTACAAGCCGGAGGCCAGGTTCTTCCACTACCTGATGATGGCCGGGGCGCTGGGCGAGCGGGCCTGCAACGCGCCGGGCCGCCAGTACGGGGAGTACGAGAACTCGATCGGCACCGGCCAGGTGCACCTCTGGTTCGACCGGCCCGCCGCCGGTTGGACGACCCGGCGCACCGCCGTCCGCCACGACCCCCACCACCATGTCGACCCCCACGGGGAGGACTTCTGATGCCCGAGTACCGCCGCATCCTGCTGGACGGCGCCGCCGTCCAGGTCGTCCGCGACGGCGAGGAGCTCGTCGCCGGCGACGGCCGCCGGGTGAAGACCGACGACGCGCAGCACCTGCCGCCGGTCGTCCCCAGCAAGATCATCGCCGTGCACCTCAACCACCGCAGCCGGGTGGAGGAGTTCCGGATCGGGCTCGGCCCCGCGCCCACCTACTTCCACAAGCCCACCTCCTCGCTGAACTCCCACCGCGGCGCGATCGTGCGACCGGAGGGCTGCAAGTGGCTCAACTACGAGGGCGAGGTCGCCATCGTCATCGGCCGGACCGCGCGCAACATCGCGCCCGCCGAGGCCGGGGAGTACATCGCGGGCTACACCGTGGCCAACGACTACGGCCTACACGACTTCCGTGACACCGACGCCGGGTCGATGCTGCGGGTCAAGGGCTCCGACACGCTGTGCCCGCTCGGCCCCGGCCTGGTCACCGACTGGGACTTCCGCGGCAAGTCGCTGCGCACCTACGTCAACGGCGAGGTGGTGCAGGACGGCTCGACCGACGAGATGGAGTGGGACATGCACTACCTCGTCGCCGACATCGCCCGCACCATCACCCTCCACCCGGGCGACGTGCTGCTCTCCGGCACGCCCGCCAACTCCCGTCCGGTACAGCCCGGCGACTTCGTCGAGGTGGAGGTCGAAGGCCTCGGGAGGCTCGGCAACCACATCGTCTCCGGGCCCGCGCCCGTCCGTACCGACGTCGGCGCGCAGCCGACGGAGTCGGAGGAGGTGCTCTCGACGGCGCTCGGCGGCGACTGGGAGTTCCGGGGCATCCGCCCCCCGAAGCGCTGACCGTGGGCCCCGGCCGCCCGCCGGCCCGCCTTGTAGGGTCACCGGCATGACGGAGACAGACGAGACGGGCCGGCCGGCCAAGCCCCGCAAGCAGGTCAGCTACGGCACGGGACGCCTGGCGCTGCTCGACGCCGCGATCAGGGTGGTGGCCCGGGGCGGGCTGCGCAAGCTCACCTACCGCGCCGTCGCGGAGGAGGCGGGCGTCACCCACGGCCTGGTCGTCCACCACTTCGGCTCGCGCGACGCCCTCATCGAGGAGGCGCTGGCACACACCGTCCGGACCAGCCTGAACATCAGCGCGCTGGAGACCGGCAGCGGCCGGGTCGCGGACTTCTCCGCGGGCATCTCGGACATGGTCACCGACGATCCGGACACGCAGGCGTTCCAGTACGAGCTGCTGCTGGAGGCCCGGCGCAGGCCCGAACTGCTCGGACAGGTGCGGGGGCTCTACGACGAGTACTTCGACGCCACCCGGCGCGAGCTCTCCCGCATCCTCCCCGAGGACGCGGACGAGGGCCTGACCAGGCTCGTCTTCGCGGCCCTGGACGGCCTCGTGCTGCACCAGCTCGTCTTCGGCGAGCCGGGGGTCACCGAGGCCGCGCTCGCCCGTCTGCGCACCCTGCTGCGGCTGCTCGATGCGGACGGAGACGGGGAAGGGGACGTGGGCGATGCCGGGGACGGGGACGGTGCTGCCCGGCCCGACCAGGCCTGACAGGCCGGCTGACCCCAGGGCGGCCCGGCGGCGTGCCCGTGCGGGCCGGCTGCCGGGCCGTGACCTTTTCTTGACCCCCCTGGCTGGAACTCCGCGTCCGGAACCCCTTGCCAAGTGGATAATTCAGCCCCAGGATGAGGCAACTCGTTTGGCTCTAAACAGTGGCCTCTCTCCTCAGCAGGTGATCCGAGTGGACAGTCAGACGGTCGAATCCGACCACACGCAGGAAGCCGCCCCCGCCGGCGCCGGCAGACTCAAGTCCAACGCCCTGGGCGTCCTGGGCATCCTCTTCTTCGTCCTCTCCGCCCAGGCCCCGCTGACCGGCATCGCCGGCGCCGTGCCCATCGCCATCGCCTTCGGCAACGGCGCGGGCGCCCCGGCCGCCTACGCCGCGGTCGGCGTCATGATCCTGCTCTTCTCGGTCGGCTTCGTCGCCATGGGCCGCCACGTCGTCGACGCCGGCGCCTTCTACACCTACATCGGCAAGGGCCTCGGCCACGCCACCGGCACCGGCAGCGCCGGGGTCGCCCTCTTCGCGTACTGCTCCGTCCAGGCGGCCATGTACGGGCTCTACGGCGCCACCGTCAACGGTCTGGTCGCCCAGTACGCCGGAGTGGACGTGCCCTGGTGGGTCTGGTCCCTGGCCACCATGGCCGTCGTCCAGGTGCTCGGTGCGACCGGCATCGAGATGGGCGCCAAGGTACTCGCCGTCTTCGTCCTCGCCGAGTCCAGCATCCTGCTCGCCTTCGGCGTGGTCACGCTGGTCAAGGGCGGCGGGCCGCAGGGCCTGGACCTCGTCCGGAGCTTCTCGCCCGCCGCCGCCCTGAAGGGTGCCCCCGGTGTCGCCCTCATGTTCGCCGTCGCCTCGATGTTCGGCTTCGAGGCCACCGCGATCTACGGCGAGGAGGCGCGCGAGCCGCACCGCACCGTGCCGCGGGCCACGTACCTCTCGGTCGGGGTGATCACGGCCTTCTTCGCCTTCATCTCCTGGATGCTGGTCTCCTCCTACGGCGCCTCGCACGTGGCCGACGCCGCCACCAAAGCCGTCAGCGGCGGCGACGGCACCGGGTTCGTGTTCGCGCCGATCGCCGCCCAGTTCGGCGGCTGGGTCACCACCGTCCTTCCGATCCTGCTCGCCACCTCCCTGTTCGCCGGCATCCTGGCCTTCCACAACTCCGCCAACCGCTACCTGTTCTCGCTCAGCCGCGACGGTCTGCTGCCGGGCCGCCTGCGCACCCTGAACCGCCGGCACTCGCCGTGGGTCGCCGGCTGCGTCCAGACGGCCATCGCCGTGCTGCTGACCGTCCCCTTCGCGGTGCTCGGCAAGGACCCGGTGCTCACCCTGTTCTCCTGGTTCAGCGGTGTCGGGGTGCTCGGCTGCATGCTGCTCTACCTGCTGACCTCGTTCTCGGTGATCGTGTTCTTCCGCCGCGAGCGGCTCGACACCCGGCTGTGGAACACCGTCATCGCCCCGGCGCTCGGCGCGCTCGGCCTGGCCGGCGCCATCTGGCTCATCCTGGCCAACTTCACCACCCTGATCGGCGGCAGCACGGCCACCGCCACCTGGCTGGTCCTGGCCGTCCCGGCCGTACTGGCCGTCGGCGCGACGGTCTCCCGGCTGACCCGCAGCCGGCGGCAGGCCTGCGCGTAGGTCCTGCCCGGCCGATCGTGCCGGGCGCGATCGACCGGACGGGCCCTGACCTGCGACCCCGTTCCCCGCGGGGGCGGGTCCGGCGGGCCGCGCCCACGGCGCGCCCCCGCGGGCTCGCCCGCCACCGTGAGGGGTGTCCCCCAAGATAGCGGGGGGCGGGCAGATGGCCCGCCCCCCCCCCCGGCCCCAGTGGGTCCAGCGCGCCCGGGAACTCCGGCACCCGCGCGCCCACTTCATCGACGGCGCGGACGAACCGGGCAGCGGCGCCGCCTTCAAGGTCGTCTCCCCCCGCGACGGACAGGTCCTCGTCGAGGTCGCCGACGCCGGCACCGACGAGGTCGACGCCGCCGTCGCAGCCGCCCGCCGAGCCTTCGACACCGGCCCATGGCCGCGCCTGGCACCCGCCGACCGGGGCCGCATCCTCCTGCGGATCGCCGACCTGCTCGAAGAGCACCGCGCCGACCTCGCCCTCACCGTCAGCCTGGAGATGGGCAAGCCCGTCACCGACGCCCACGCCATCGAACTGCGCGCCGCGATCACGACCTTCCGCTGGTACGGGCAGCTCGCCGACAAGGTGACCGACGAATCCCCGCACGTCGCCCCCGACGCCCTGGCCCTGGTCACCCGCGAACCCGCCGGCGTCGTCGGAGCCGTCGTGCCCTGGAACTTCCCCCTGACTCTCGCGAGCTGGAAGATCGCTCCGGCACTCGCCGCCGGCTGCACCGTCGTCCTCAAGCCGTCGGAAGCCTCGCCCCTCTCGGCCCTGCTGATGGCCCGGCTGGCCGCCGAAGCCGGACTCCCCCCGGGCGTCCTCAACGTCGTCGCCGGAGACGGCCCCACCGCCGGGCGCGCGCTCGGCCTGCACCCCGACGTCGACGTCCTCGCCTTCACCGGCTCCACCCGGGTCGGACGCCAGTTCCTGCACTACGCCGCCGACTCCAACCTCAAGCGCGTCTGGCTCGAACTCGGCGGCAAGTCGCCCAACATCATCCTCCCCGACGCCCCCGACCTGGGCCGCGCCGCGGCGACCGCCGCCTGGGGCATCTTCTTCAACCAGGGCGAGATGTGCACCGCACCCTCCCGCCTCCTCGTCCACCGATCCGTCGCGGACCAGGTGACCGACGCCGTGGTACGCCACGCCCGGGACCTGCGGGTGGGCGATCCGCTCGACCCCGCCACCGAGATGGGCGCCCTGGTCAGCGAAGCCCACCTGGCGCGCGTCCTCGACCACGTCACCACCGGGACGGACGAAGGCGCCCGGCTGCGCACCGGCGGCGCCCGGGTCGAGACGGAGACCGGCAGCTACCTGCAGCCCACCGTCTTCGATCAGGTCGCCCCGTCCATGCGGCTCGCCCGCGAAGAGATCTTCGGACCCGTGCTCTCCGTCCTCGCCTTCGACGACGTGACCGAGGCGGTCGAGCTGGCCAACGCCACCGAATACGGCCTGGCGGCCGGCCTGTGGACCTCGGACCTCTCCACCGCCCACCGCGTCTCCCGCGCCCTTCGCGCCGGCACCGTCTGGGTCAACTGCTACGAGGAGGGCGACCTCACCGTGCCCTTCGGTGGCGTGAAGCAGTCCGGCAACGGCCGCGACAAGTCCGCGCACGCCCTCGAGAAGTACTCCGAACTCAAGACCACCTGGATCCAGTTGTGACCCGCCCGACGCGAACGAGCCGCACGGACCGGCGCCCCCTGATCGCGATCCCCGCCCGCTTCGCCGCCTCCACCTCCGCCCTGCGCCGCGCCGCGGAGGTCAACGCCCGCGCGCTGCTGGAGGCCGTCTGGCGGGCGGGCGGCGAGCCCGTCAGCCTCCACCCGCGAGCGCCCGGCGGCGACAGCGACCCGGACGAGGTCGCCGCCAGGCTCGCCCCGTTCGACGCCGTCCTGCTCCCCGGCGGCGGCGATCTCGCCCCGCGCCGCTACGGACACCACGCCACCCACGCGACCGTCTACGACGTCGACGACGAGCAGGACGGCTTCGACCTCGCCGTCGCCCGCCACGCGCTCGACACCGGGATGCCGCTGCTGGCGATCTGCCGCGGCCTGCAGGTCGTCAACACCGTCCTCGGCGGCACGCTCCACCAGGACATGGGCGGTCCGGACCGCGACCACCGTCACCTCGTCCACCCCGTCACGCTCCGCCCGGGCTCGGCGGTATCCGAGGCCGCCGACGCCGACAAGGTCGACGCCTCCTGCTACCACCACCAGCGCGTCGACCGTCCGGGACGAGAGCTCACGGTGACCGCCAGCGCCGTCGACGGGACCGTCGAGGCGCTCGAACTCCCTTCCGGCGCCGGATGGTTCATCGCCGTGCAGTGGCACCCCGAGGACACGGCCGCCGACGACCCGGCCCAGCAGCGACTCTTCGACGCCCTGGTCCGTGCCGCACGCGGCTGACCTGCATCGGCCCCGCGTCAGCCCTTCTTCGGCCGGGGGGGCGGCGGCCGCGCCACTCCCGGGCCGGCACCGCCAGAGGGGCGGCGTGGGTCAGTCGCCCGGGGGCTGACACAGAGTCACCAC
>NZ_JBHWBW010000097.1:18204-21071 GCF_042735675.1 Kitasatospora sp. NPDC059571 | reverse complement strand
CGGCCCGGCCGGGGGGTGGGGGCCCGCCTGTGGCCCCCGGCAACGCGCCGGGGGGCCTCTGCCGTGGTGCGGTGCCGCTCAGATGAAGTCGGCGAGCTCGCGCAGCAGCGCGGCCTTCGGGCGGGCGCCGGTGATGGTCTTCACCAGCTCGCCGTTCTGGTACACGTTGAGCGTCGGGATCGAGATGACGTTGTACGCCGCAGCGGTCTGCTGGTTGGCGTCCACGTCGAGCTTGGCGATGGTCAGCTTGTCGCCGTGCTCGGCCGCGATCTCCTCGAGGATCGGGGCGACCTGGCGGCACGGGCCGCACCAGGTGGCCCAGAAGTCGACCAGCACGGGCTTGTCGCTCTTGAGGACGTCGGAGTCGAAGTTCGCGTCGGTGACGGTGATGGTGGCGCCGGCCACGGGTCTCTCCTAAGGGTCACGGGCTAGGTGGTACCTGGGCGCTGCTTCGGCGGTTCGGCACCTTCGGTGGTGAGAACAACCGCGGGGGCTGTTCTGTTTCGCGCCGGCGGGCGGCGGCCCGCCGGCGTGGTGGTGGTGGGTCAGACGGCGACGGTGGCGGCCTGGGCCTCCAGGTCGGCGAGGGAGGCGAGGTAGCGCTCGGCGTCCAGGGCGGAGGAGCAGCCCGTGCCGGCGGCGGTGATCGCCTGGCGGTAGGTGTGGTCGACCACGTCGCCGGCGGCGAAGACGCCGGGGATGTTGGTGCGGGTGGAGGGGGCGTCGACCTTGAGGTAGCCCTCGGCGTCCAGGTCGAGCTGGCCGGTGAAGAGGTCGGTGCGCGGGTCGTGGCCGATGGCGATGAACAGGCCGGTGACGGCCAGCTCGCGCGTCTCGCCGGTGGTGGTGTCGCGCAGGGTCACGCCGGTGAGCTTGGGGTCGCCGTGGATCTCCTCGACCGCGCTGTCCCAGGCGAAGGTGATCTTCGGGTCCGCGAAGGCGCGCTCCTGCATGGCCTTGGAGGCGCGCAGGCTGTCACGGCGGTGGACGACGGTGACGCTGCGGGCGAACCGCGAGAGGAAAGTGGCCTCCTCCAGGGCGGTGTCGCCGCCGCCGACCACGGCGATGTCCTGGTCGCGGAAGAAGAAGCCGTCGCAGGTGGCGCACCAGGAGACGCCGCGGCCGGAGAGGACGTCCTCACGGGGCAGGCCGAGCTTGCGGTGCTGGGAGCCGGTGGCGACGATGACGGCGCGGGCGCGGTGGACGGTGCCCTCGGAGTCGGTGACGGTCTTGACGTCACCGGTGAGGTCGACGGAGACGATGTCGTCGGGGACGAGCTCGGCGCCGAACTTCTCGGCCTGGGAGCGCATGTTGTCCATGAGCTCGGGGCCCATGATGCCGTCGCGGAAGCCGGGGAAGTTCTCGACCTCGGTGGTGTTCATCAGGGCGCCGCCGGCGGTCACGGCGCCCTCGAAGACCAGCGGCTTCAGGGAGGCGCGCGCGGTGTACAGCGCAGCGGTGTAACCGGCGGGGCCGGAACCGATGATGATCACGTTTCGGACGTCGCTCACTGCATCTCCTGGTTCGCTTCGCGACCCGCGCTGGTGCGGGGAGGGCGGTCCTGCTCCGCCGCCCGGGACAACGGTTGTCCAGTCTCCCGCATTCCCGGGGCGGCTCGTACCAGGCGCCCGCTCCGTGGGAGCGGGGATTCCGGTCCGTGAGCGGGGCGGCACGGCGGACGCCGGCCCGGGAGGCGGGCGCGGGGGCCGGGAAGGAATGCGGAACGGGACGTCGGCGGGGGCGCTCAGGAGGCCGGGACGGTCCGGTGGAGCAGGACGCCCGGGGCCGAGCAGTCGGGGGTGATCAGGTAGACGTCCAGCTGGTCCGGGTGGCCGGCCACCGGGTAGACCAGGGCGAGTGCTGGGCTGCCACGGTAGCTGCCCGGGCCGACGGCGAGCGGGCTGCGGTCGGTGACCCCGGTGGTGCCGGCGGCGCAGGCCGGGGCGCTGGTGGTGGCGCTCGGGACGCTCTCTGCCGGGTTGGTCCGGGGCTGGGCGGCGGGCTGCTGGTGGGCGAGCGAGTCCGGCTGCTCGGTGCCGGCCCGACCGGCTGCCCGGACGAGTGCGCGGGCCTGCGCGGCGAGCAGCTCGTCCTGGTACTGGACCGCGCCCGCCTTGGCCCCGGAGTGGGCGGCGGAGGCGGCGGTGGACGTGCCTGCGGGGTGGTCGGGGGAGAGCGGCAGGAAGAGTGCGCCGAGCCCGAGGGCGACCGCGGCCCCGATGGCGGCGAACAGGGCCCGCCGGCGGCGTCGGCCGGGCGCCCGGCCCGGACCGGTGGCATCCGCCCGGCCCGGGGGCCGGCGCGGTGCGTCCGGAGGTGCGGGGGCGGTCGACGGGCCGACGGCGGCTGCCCGAACGGCCGGGGTGTCCGCGGCGGTGGCGAGGGCGGCGTCGAGCCGGTGGGCGACGTCCTCCGGCATCGGGGGCGCCTCGAAGGAGCCGAGCAGTTCGCGGACCTCGGCCAGCGCGGCGAAGGTGTCGGCGCACTCCGGGCAGTCCGTGAGGTGGGCGCGCAGGGCCGGTACGTCGGCGGGGTCGACGAGGTCCTCGGCGAGGTCGGCGAGGACCTCGACGTCGGGGTGGCCGGACGGCTCCGCGGGGGAAGGGGTGTGCGGCGTCATCGCGTGGTCACGTCTCCCTCCTGCAGTCGGCCTCGGCGTGCGGTGCCCGTACCTGGGACGGTGGCGGGGCCGGACGGGTTCCCCCCGGGCGGGCCGGCCGTCCGGGGTGCGGATCCGGGTGCGGTGCCGGGCGGTGTGTGTAGGGGTGATGCCGCCCGGCCCCCCGCCGCCGCGGGGGGGGGGTCGCCGGTCACCGCCGGACCCTCCAGCCCGAACGTGTAGGCGACCCGACCGGAGGCGATGCTGC
>NZ_JBHWBW010000097.1:12320-18194 GCF_042735675.1 Kitasatospora sp. NPDC059571 | reverse complement strand
GGGGGGGGGGGGGGGGGGCGCGCCCCGGGGCGGGGGGGGGGGGTGTTACACTAGAAACCGCGTCGGGGCCGTCGGCGCCGCCGTCCTCGCCCGTGCCGTTACGGAGGTGCCGCACCAGAGGGAGCAGGCGTGCCCGGCCGCGGGCGCAGCGGCTCTTGACGGTGCCGACCGGCACGCCGAGCACCTCGGCCGCCTCGGCGACCGGGTAGCCCTGCATGTCCACCAGGACGAGGGCGGCCCTCTGGTCCGGCGGGAGGGCGGCGAGCGCCCGGGCGACCTCGCGCCGGAGCTCGGCGCGGACCACCGGCGAATCGGCCGGTTCGGCGCTGCCGAGCGCGGCGTCCAGGCGCTGCGGCTCGGCGTCGAGCGAGCCGGCCCGCCGGGCGGTGGCCCGCCGGGCGCGGTCCAGGCAGGCGTTCACCACGATCCGGTGCAGCCAGGTGGTGACCTGGGAGCGCCCCTCGAAGGAGTGGGCGGCGCGCAGGGCGGAGATCAGGGCGTCCTGGAGGGCGTCGGCCGCCTCCTCGCGGTCGCCGAGGGTCCGCAGGGCGACGGCCCAGAGCCGGTCGCGGTGCCGGGCCACCAGGAGGCCGAAGGCGTCCCGGTCCCCGGCGACGTGCCGGGCGAGCAGGTCGGCGTCGGACTGCTGCTCCGCCATCGCCCCCACCCCCCTCCCTGCCCGGCGGGCTCAGCCGTTGACGGTGATCTCGGCGACGTGGCCCTGGTAGCCGCCCGCTCCATCGTTGGGGATGCCGGTGAGCCAGATCAAGAGGTAGCGCGTGGTGATCGGCTTCGCGGGCTTGAGCTGCACGCCGGTGCCGCTGCCGTTCGCGATCGAGGCGCCGAAGCCCTCGAAGCCGGCCTGGGTGGCGGCGGGGGCCGTGGTGGTGTCGGCGGGGGCGGCCTTCAGCTCGACCTTGTGGCTGCCCGAGAAGCGGATGTCCACCGAGCCGACGGTGCGGGCCGTGCCCAGGTCGAGCAGCAGCCCGGTGCCGGGCTTGTAGCCGCTGCCGAAGGGGTCGTTGTAGGACTGCGTGGACCAGGTGGTGTCGTTCTTGCCGTCGGAGAGCGCGGGCAGTTCGGAGGCGTGCTCCGCCTTCTTGTCGCCGAACGCGTTGAAGGAGCTCGCGGTGTAGGCGAGCGTCTGGTTGGTGAGCGGCAGCGCCGGCTGGGAGGGCCCGTGGCTGGCGTGGCCGTCCGACTGCTCCGCGGCGGCCTGCTCGCCCTTGTTGAGGTGCTCGACGGCCTGCCAGGAGCCCACCACGATGGCGGCCAGTGCGACCAGCGAGGCGGTCGTCTTGAGTACGCCGCGCAGCACCCGCCGGCGGCGCGAGGTCCGGGCGCCGGTGGTCGCCGAGGAGCCCTCGGGGAAGCGGTCCTGCGGGGGCCGGCCGGCCGGGCCGACGGCTTCGGGGTAGGCCCGCGGGGCCGGGCGGGGGGCGGGCCGGGGCTTCGGCTTGGCCGCGGAGAACACCGGGGCCGGCTGGTCGGGCTGACGGATCTTCGGCATCAGCGCGATCGCCTTCGCCAGCCCGTCCGGGCTCGTGATCGGCTCCAGGTGGTGCGGCGGGTGCTCGCACAGCGCCCGGGCGGCGATCTCGGACAGGCCCTTGTGGACACCGGCCCGGACCTGGTCCGGCGGGACGGAGCCGAGGCTCCTGGGCATCCCGCGCAGGTCGTAGCGGTCCTCCGGGTACGGCCAGCGGTGGGTGAGCGCGGCGAACAGCAGCGCGCCGATGGCGCGGGTGTCGGTGAGCTCGGCGTTCTCGGTGGACAGGCCGCGCAGCGCCGCGTCCACCGCGATCCCGTTGATCCGGTACTGGCCGGTGTCGGTGCGCAGCACGCAGCGCGGAGTGAGGCGCAGGTGGGCCTGGCCGCGGCGGTGGGCGGCCGCAACCGCGTCGGTGACCTGGCGGAGCATCTGGTAGGCGTCGTACGGCTCCATCGGGCCGTCGGCGAGCAGCTGGGCGAGGTCGGACGCGTTGGGCAGCCACTCGCGGACGACGTAGACCAGGTCGCCCTCCTGGACGGCGTCGAGGACCTGGACGAAGCGCGGGTCGTTGAGCAGCGCCGCGGAGCGCGAGGCGGTGAGGACGGACTTGGCGCGACGGTGGCCGGCGGCCATCAGGTGCACGCCGACGGCGCGGCGGAGCTTCTCGTCGACCGCCCGCCAGCTGCTGAAGGTCTCCGACTGGGTGATGCACTCCTCCAGCCGGTAGCGGCCGCCGATCTTGTCGCCGCTGCGCCGCAGCGGGGCGGGGCGGGAGGCGGGAAGGGTGCCGGTGTCGGCGTCCAGGGTCTCGGTGCTGACGACGGGTCGGGCGGTGGGGCGGGAGGCGGGGGCGGGGGCCGACGGGGTGTCGGCGGGGCGGCGTGCGGAGGATCCGGACCGGCTGCCGG
Organism: Kitasatospora sp. NPDC059571; assembly: GCF_042735675.1. Lineage (NCBI taxonomy): Bacteria > Bacillati > Actinomycetota > Actinomycetes > Kitasatosporales > Streptomycetaceae > Kitasatospora > Kitasatospora sp. NPDC059571. The sequence continues at coordinate 15,794 of NZ_JBHWBW010000097.1, read as the reverse complement.
CGGCCGGGCGGGCGGCCCGCGCGCCGGGGTCGGCGGCGAGCTCTGCGGCGATCTCCCGGGCGGAGAGCTGGGCGGTGGAGTCACCGGCCGCCTCGGGGGATTCGGGGCCGTCCTGGGCGGGCTCACGGGCCGTCACGGCGTCCCGCAGGGCGGTCTCGGCATCGTCCGTCGCAGCCTTCGCGGCGGCCGCTCCGGTGGCGCCCGTTCGCCCGGTCGGGTGGTTCGTGCCGTCCTCGGCGGTGCGGTCGGGGCCGTCGGCCGTACCGTCCGAGTCGGCGCTCTCCCCGTCGCCGGTGCCGTCGGCCCGCACCGCGCCCTCGGAGCCGCTGTCGGGCGCCGTGCCGGGCTCCTCGTCCGCCGGGGCCGCAGGGGCCGTGCCCTCGGCATCGCCGGGCCGCTCGCCGGCCCCGATGCCGTCGAGTTCCATGGCCAGCGCCGCCTCATCGGCGACGGACGCGTCGACGACCGCCTTGGTGCCATCAGCCACCGTGGTCCTGCCTCCCCTTGTATGGCCCGGTCCTGAGAAGTCGCCCGGCCCTGGCACCGGAGCGCCGGGGGCGTGCAAGGACAATTGTGCCCACTCTTTCCCACCGGGTACGACCGCTGGGGGCCCCGACCGGTTGCGCACTCACACGCAATCGGGCGGGCCGGCTCGGCCGACCCGCCCGACCGGCGCCGTCACGGGGACGGCACCGGGTTGACGCGTTGTCACTGCTCAGCGGCCGAGTCGGCTGCGCACCATGCCGGCGAGGGAGTTCAGCTCCTCGATCCGCATCCGCCGGGCGACCAGCAGGAATGCGGCGACCTGCACGGACGCGGCCACGAGCAGGGTAGCCACGCTGCCCGCCCAGCCGTTCACCAGGTCGAGCATCAGCAGTTCGACGGCCAGGCCGAGCACCGCGGCCGGCAGCGAGGCGATGCCCAGCCGGACGTAGGTCTTGGCGATCCGGGCGGTGTCCAGGCCGCCGATCCTGGCCTTGAGCCGGGGCAGCGCGACGGCCACCCCGACCGCGTACGAGGCGCCGTAGCCGAGCGCCATGCCGGTGACCGCCCACTGGGCGGGCAGCACCAGCCAGCACAGCACGGCGGTGCCGGCCTGGCAGGCGGCCACCCAGACGGTGTTGGAGAACGGCGTGCGGGTGTCCTCGTAGGCGTAGAAGCCGCGCAGCAGCACGTACTGCACGGAGTAGGGGATCAGGCCGAGGGCGAAGGCGGACAGCATGTAGCCCACCGCGGTGGTGCCGTGGGCGACCGCGCCGCCGTTGCCGAGGCCGTAGATCGCCGAGCCGATCACCGGCCCGAGCGACAGGAACAGGAAGGCCGCCGGCACGATCGCCACCGCCGAGGTCCGCAGCCCGTACGAGAGGTCGTCGCGGACGGCGCCGGCGTCGTGGTCGGCAGCGGCCCGGGAGAGCCGGGGGAGGACGGCGCTCATCACCGAGACCGTGATCACCGCCATCGGCAGCTGCCAGATCAGCAGGGCGTTGGAGTAGGCGGCGAGGCCGACGCCGAGGTGGCCCTCGGCCTCGGCGGCGATGCCGGACGCGGTGGCGAGCTGGGTGACCACCAGGTAGCCGGCCTGGTTGGCCAGCACGAACAGGAACGTCCACTTGGCCAGCCGGGCCGCCTTGCCGAGGCCGTGGCCGCGCCAGTCGAAGCGCGGACGGAACGAGAACCCCGCCGCCCGCAGGTAGGGGATCATCGACAGCGCCTGCACGGCCAGGCCGAGCAGCGTGCCGATGCCGAGCAGGCGGACCCCCTCGGGTGCGACCGTCTGCGGCGTCACCTCGGAGTGCTGGAAGGTGCCGTACACCCAGATGTACGCACCGAATGTGAAGATCACCACGAGGTTGTTGAGGACCGGCGTCCACATCATCGCGCCGAACCTGCCGCGGGCGTTGAGGATCTGCCCCATCACCACGTGCACGCCCATGAAGAAGATGGTCGGCAGGCAGTAGCGGGCCAGCGCCACCGTGGTGGCGGCGCTGTCCGGATCGCGCATCAGCGAGTGCGAGATCAGCTGGACGAGCAGCGGGGCGGCGAGCACCGCCACGAAGGCCACCCCGGCCAGACCGGTCATGACCAGCGTCAGAAGCCGGTTGGCGTACGCGGTGCCGCCGTCCTCGTCGTTCTTCATGCTGCGCACCAGTTGCGGCACGAACACCGCGTTGAGCGCGCCCCCGCCGATCAGGATGTACAGCAGGGTGGGCAGCGTGTTGGCCGCGTTGTACGAGTCGCCCATGGTGCCGACGCCGATCGCGGCCGCGATCACCATGGTGCGCAGGAAGCCGGTACCGCGGGAGACCAGGGTGCCGGCGGCCATGACGGCGCTGGAGCCGAGCAGCCCGGCGACCCGCGCCCCGGCGGGTGGCACGACCGGCGGCGGGACGGTGCCCGCGGCCGGTCCGGTCACCGGCGGCGCGGCCTCGCGCGGTGCGCGTCCGGCCGCCTCGTGGAGCTCGGCCTCCGCGTCGGTGAGCGGCGGGTCGAACTCGATGGTCGGGACGAACGGCTGCGGCTCGGGTGCGCTGCGCTCGCCGCTGAGCAGCGCGTCCACCCCGATGTACTCGGCGGCCTCGCGCTCGTCCTCGGCCTGCTGCGCCGCCGCGCGCTCCGCCGCGGTGGAGGGGACGCCCCACCCCTTCGCCGCGGGCCCCTTGCCGGACTCCCGGCCCTTCTCCCCCCGATCGACGTGGTTGCCGTCGTCGTGGCTGTCGTTGCCTTCGCCGTCGGTGCCGGGGCCGTCGGCGTCCTCGTCCGCGCCGTCGGAGCCGTCCGCGCCGTCGTCGGCCGGGGGGTCCTGCCGGGCGCTCCCGGGGGCGGCCTCCGGCCGGTCGGGTGCGTGGGGGGCCGGGGCGCCGGGACCGGCCGTCGGGAGGGCGGCGGGCACCGGGAGCGGGTCCTCCAGGACCCGGGTGCCGGCCCAGTGCGGGGCCGGCGGGGCCAGCACGGCCGCCTGCGGCTCGGAGCCCGGCGGCGGGGACTGCCGCGGGGGCGCGGCAGCCGCCTCGGCGGCCCGCAGCCCGTACGGGTCGTGCTCGGCCGCACTGCCGAACGGGTCGGCGGCATGGGGGTCGTGGGCGTAGGCGTCGGCCACGTACCGGTCGGCGGTGGGGTCGGCGGGCTGCGGGGCGGCGGTGCCGCCCTGGCCCGGTGCTCGTTCCTCGTGCGGACCGCTGCTCATGCCACCTCTTCGCTGGTCGGTGGAGACCCGGACGGGGTTCCCTCAGGGACCAACCTTCTCATCGCCGGTGGCCCGATCCCGGGCATCCGGGCCTGACGCGGAGGAGGAGTCGGACGGGCTCTCGGGGGCCTGCGCGGCCGCCGCCCCGCCGGCCGGCGCGGCCCCGTCCGGGGCGCTGCCCGAGGGTCCTTCGGCGGCCGCATCGGCGGGCGGCCGCGGCGGCGCGGCGGGGGGGGGCCCCCGCCCGGGCGCCGGGGGGGGGGGGGGCGCGCCCGGCGGGGGGGGCGGGT
>NZ_JBHWBW010000097.1:7340-12310 GCF_042735675.1 Kitasatospora sp. NPDC059571 | reverse complement strand
CCGCCGCCCGCCCCCCCCCCCCCCCGCTCCGGCTCGGCGGGCTCGTCCGCCAGCAGGCGCTCCGGGTCGAGGTCGACCTCGCCGGCGGCGGAGCGCTTCTTGCGCTGGAGGGAGAAGCGGACGCCGGCGAGCACCATCAGCACCACGCCGCCGCCGATCACGTACGTCACGCCGCTCGCCACGGAGGTGACCTCCACCGTGAAGGCGATCGGCTTGCCGTAGGGCTGCGCGTTGGGACCGGTCGTCCACAGCTGGGCGGTCACCTGGACCGGGCCGTTGACCTGGGCCTTGGCGGGGAAGCGGAAGGTGCGGCTGGTGGCGGTGTCGAGCACCACGGCCTCCGCCTGGCCGACGTTGAGCCGGTTGACCTGGGCCGAGGTGACCCGCAGCTGGAGGTTGCCGACCGCCTGGTTGAGACCGTTCTTCACACTGATCAGCAGCGTCGCGTTGTCACCGGGGAGCGTGATGACGCTCTTGGCGGGTACGCGCACCGCCGAGGTGAGGTTGGCGAGGTAGCTCTGCACCCCGTCGCGGTAGGCCGCACCCGGGTCGGCCTGGTCGCGCCACTGGGTGGACATCGAGCGCACCATCGCCGCACTGAACGGACCGCGCACCCGCTGCGGCTGGGTGAGGATCATCAGCAACTGGTCGAGGCCGTTCTGCACGCCCATGACGGCGCTCAGCGCGGTCGCGGAGAGCTCCGAGCCGCGCAGCTCGCCCGGGTAGTCGCCGGACACCGAGTCGTCGGCCCGCGGGTCGGCCGGCGCACCGGCGACCGCGTCGAGGCGGGTCGGGGCGACCCAGCCGCCCTGCGCGGACGCCGCACCGATCGCGGCGGCGAGCGCCTCGGCGGTGCCCGCGGTCATCGTCCGCGGCGGCATCACCAGCAGGCTGCGCTGGTCGTCCGGGCGCTGCCGGCTGATGGTCATGGTCTCGGCCAGGAACCGCTGCTCCGCGAGGCTCTGCGCCTGGTCGGTGGCGAGGTCCCCCTGGAACAGCGAGGAGAGCGTGCTGTCGGCGACCACCGCGGTCTGGCCGTTGCCGATCGGGCGGGCCGCGTTCGGGGTGTAGGCGAGCGAGCGCGGGTCGGGCAGGCTCGCCCCGTCGACGAGCACCAGGCCGGCCCCGGTGGTGCGGGCCACCGCGGCGGTCTGCTGGTCGAGCCGGCCCTGGTACGGCCAGGCGACGCCGCCGGTGACGTCCACGGACAGCCGGCCCTCGGCGGTCACCTTGCCGGCCGTGGCGGCCTTGCCGAGGGCGCCCTCCATGCCGGGCAGGGCGGCGCCGTTGTGGGCGATGGAGGCGAGGTCCGGGTCGGCGTACGGCAGGGCGACGACCTGGGCGCCGGCCGCGCCGACCGCCGTCCGCAGCGCGGCCAGCCACTCGGTGGCGGCGCTGCTGCCGGTACCGGCGACGGTGTTGTCCTCGTTGGCGGACTCCCCGCCGGTGCCGGGCTTCTGCACCCGGTACGGCTTGGTCATCGCGTACACGGTGTCCAGCAGGTCCGGGTCGATCACCCAGGTGAGGTTCGGCAGGCCCCGGCCGAGCGCGACCAGCCGGCCGAGCCGGCCCTCCGGCGAGAGGTCGGAGGCCAGGCTGTCGTCCCGCAGGACGGGCGTCTGGTCGTCGCCCGGCATGGTCTGGGCGACCAGCTCGGGGGCGTGCGTGATCGGCCACAGGGTGGCGATCTGCGTCTGCTTGCCGGACTGCTGGACGTTGTACGGCAGGTAGGTGCGGGCGATCCCGAGCGCGTGGTCCTGGTCCTCGTCCCGGACGTCGACCGCCAGCTCGTACACCCCGCCGTCCTTGAGGCCGAGATCGCCGACCGAGGTGCGGATGGTGTAGTCGAGGGACTTGCCGGGGCCGATGTCACCCAGCTGGGTCTTGGTCTTCGGCAGGTCGATGCCGTCCTGCGAGGTGGGCGACGTCCGCCCGGCGACCAGGTTGATGTCGCTGCGGGTGTCCAGGCCGCGCGGGCTGCGGATCGCCACGTGCGCCGCCCGGAGCGTGCCGGACCCGCGGTTGGTGACCTTGCCGACCACCGTCACCTGGGCGTTGTCGCCCGCCACCGGGGTGACCGAGGAGATCTCCACCGCCGCCGGGTAGTCGCCGGACGCGGTGACCAGGCCGGTCCGCCCGGGCGCGGCGGCGAGCGCCGGCGCGGCGGCGGACAGCAGGACGGTGCCGCCGGCCAGCGCCGCGGCCAGGCAGCGGGCCGCCCGCCCCGCGCGTCCGTACGCTGTCAGGCCGTGCCGCGCCTCGCCCACGTGCTCTGCCCTCGCCGTTCTCGTTCGAATTCGTGGATACCCGGGACCGCCGGATGACCGGCGGTCGACCGTCCTGCACCGGGCGGACCCGTGCGGCCGCAACACGCGCGGCCCCGCCGGAAGCGGACTCACCCGGCATGGTAACGACGCACCCGGCGTACCGATGGTTCGGGCTCCCGGCTGTCGGCCGTCCGGCCCCGGCCGCGGCGGCCGCGCCGCACCCGGAAACGAAGGGGCGCCGGGCCTGCGCGGGCACGTACCCTAGGGAGCCGTGTCCACTGCCAATGAGTCCAGCGTCCATCATTCCAGCTCCACCGCGCCGACGGTCCTCCCCGGGCTGAGCGAGGCGCAGACCCTCGGTCTGCAGGAGCTGCTCCGGGTCTCGCCGGTCGCCGACGAGATCGCCCGCCGCTTCCAGGCGTCCGGGCACCGGCTGGCGCTGGTCGGCGGATCGGTGCGCGACGCCCTGCTGGGACGCCTCGGCAACGACCTCGACTTCACCACGGACGCCCGCCCGCACCAGGTCCTCAAGCTGGTCAAGGGCTGGGCCGACGCGGTCTGGGACGTCGGCATCGCCTTCGGCACCGTGGGCGCCCGCAAGGACACCGCCGACGGCTCCTTCCTGATCGAGATCACCACGTACCGCTCCGAGGCGTACGACCGCACCTCGCGCAAGCCCGAGGTCACCTACGGCGACACCATCGAGCAGGACCTCGTCCGGCGGGACTTCACCGTCAACGCGATGGCCGTCGACCTGCCGGGCCGCAGCTTCGTCGACCCGCACCGCGGGCTGGAGGACCTGGAGGAGCGCATCCTGCGCACCCCGGCCACCCCGGAGGAGTCGTTCTCCGACGACCCGCTGCGGATGATGCGGGCCGCGCGGTTCGCCGCCCAGCTCGACTTCACCCCGGCCCCCGAGGTGGTGGCCGCGATGACCGCGATGGCCGAGCGGATCACCATCGTCTCCGCCGAACGGGTGCAGGCCGAGCTGAACAAGCTGCTGCTGGCCGCCCACCCGGTCAAGGGCCTGCGGCTGCTGGTCGACACCGGCCTCGCCGAGTACGTCCTGCCGGAGCTGCCCGCGCTCCGCCTGGAGAGCGACGAGCACCACCGCCACAAGGACGTCTACGAGCACTCGCTGACCGTCCTGGAGCAGGCCATCGCCCTGGAGCAGGACGGCCCGGACCTCACGCTGCGGCTCGCCGCGCTGCTGCACGACATCGGCAAGCCGCGCACCCGCCGCTTCGAGTCCGACGGCCGGGTCTCCTTCCACCACCACGAGGTGGTCGGCGCCAAGATGACCCGCAAGCGGATGCGCGCGCTGAAGTACTCCAACGAGCTGGTCGACGACGTCTCCCGCCTCGTCGAGCTCCACCTGCGCTTCCACGGCTACGGCGGCGGCGACTGGACGGACTCCGCGGTGCGCCGCTACGTCACCGACGCCGGCCCGCTGCTGGAGCGCCTGCACGCCCTGACCCGCTCCGACTGCACCACCCGCAACCGCAAGAAGGCCGCCGCGCTGGCCCGGACGTACGACACCCTGGAGGAGCGGATCGCCCGGCTGAAGGAGCAGGAGGAGCTGGACTCGATCCGCCCCGCGCTGGACGGCAACCAGATCATGGAGCTGCTCGGCCTCAAGCCCGGGCCCCAGGTCGGCCGGGCGTACAAGCACATGCTGGAGCTCCGGCTGGAGCACGGGCCGATGGACCACGACACCGCGGTGGCCGCTCTCCGGGAGTGGTGGGCGGGTCAGCAGTGACCCGTGGGGCGGGCGGGGCGTGGGTCGCTTGAGCGATTCCGCTCGATCGTGTGTTTCCCGCCCCGCGGTGTGACCGGCCGATCGGCGGCACCGTTGCTCCGTCCGAGCGAGGGGATCCACCCCTCGGCGTGGAGGGAGGACACGGCATGTCCGTGGACGCGGTGCTGTTGGAGTCGCCGACCATGCGGGCGACGGTGGCGGGGCGGGTCGAGGCGCTCGACCGGGTCGGCGCGCTCCGGCTGCTCCCCGACGACCTGCACGTCACGACGGAGGGTGTGGCGGAGTACTTCGGGGTCGGGCTCAAGGCGGTCTACTCGGTCGTGGGGGACCACCGGGACGAACTCGGGGCGAACGGGTACCGGGTGCTGACCGGCCCACAACTGACCTCCTTCAAGGAGGCCAGTGGGATCCGTTCCCGGGCCCGCTCGCTGGCCCTCTTCACCCGGCGCACCGTGCTCAACGTCGCCATGCTGCTGCGCGACAGCGAGACCGCCCGCGAGGTGCGGTGCCACCTGCTCGACGTGGAGCAGGGGTCCCGCCGCCGCCCGGCGGACGTGCCCCGGGACGGGAACCGCCCGGTCCACCCGGAGGGCTCGCTGGACGCGGCGGTGGCACGGGTCGCCGAGTCGGTGGTCCGGGACGTGGTCGGCACGGCGATCGTCCCGCTGCTGAACGCGCTGGCGGTCGAGGTCGGCCGCAACAGCACCAAGCTGGACGCGCTGACGGACCGGGTCGGCCGGCTGGAGCGGGTCGTGCTGGACGACGACGAGCGGACGGTGGCCCGTCGCCGGCTGCGCCTGCTGCGTGCGGTCGACGCGGGAGCGGGCGACGAGGAGCTCGGGGAGCTGCTGGTCTGAGACGGACGTGGCCCGGGGGGGGGGCCGGGGCCCCCCCCCGCGCGCGGGGCGGTGGGGGGTAGACTGAATGGGGGAGGGGGCCCCCCC
>NZ_JBHWBW010000097.1:0-7330 GCF_042735675.1 Kitasatospora sp. NPDC059571 | reverse complement strand
CCCCGGGGGCCCGGGGGCCCCGCGGGCGCGGGGGGCCCCCGGACTGGGGGCCGGGGCCTCTCACGCCCCGCGCCCCCGGCGGGCCGCCCGCGCCCCCCCCCCCCCCACGGCTGCCGTTCGGTCAGAACTTCTTCGGCGAGGCGGACGCCCCCGGGAGGGTTCCGGTGCCCGCCCGGTACGGGGCGAGGCAGAGGACGTAGTGCTTCCGGTGGAAGCGCCGGCCGTAGGTGCCGCGGTAGGTGGCGGTCACCCCCGGCGTGCTGGTGCAGCTGCTGGTGAGGCCGTTGTCCACCCGCTTCACCACCTGGTAGTTGGCCTTGGGGTCGCTGCAGGAGACGCTCGACACCCGGGTGCTCGAGTACCGGTTGAGGCAGTCGCCGACCTGCGACCCCGGGGCGGTGTCGGTGAACAGCGCCAGCACCAGGACGATCGCGCCGGCGGCGAGGACGCCCATCTGCAGCCAGAACCGCAGCCCCCGCCTCGCCTTGGGCGCCGCGGGCGCGCCCGGTGCGGGCGGCGGGGGGAAGGGCGGTCCGCCGGGACCGGTCGGGCCGCCGTAGGGCTGCTGCGGCACCGGCGGGCCGGCCGGCCCGGGGTAGCCGTACCCCGGGGGAGCGCCCGCCGGGCCGGGAACCCCGTACGCGGGCGGCTGCCCGTAGCCGGACGGCGGCTGCCCGTACGCCGGCGGCTGTCCGTACGCGGGCGGCTGCCCGTACGCGGGCGGCTGCCCGTAGCCGGACGGCGGTGCCCCGTAGGGCGGTTGGCCGGGTGGTGGCCCGTACTGCGGTGCTCCGTACGGCTGCTGAGGTGTGCTCATCGATCCCCCCGTGGGCTCCTGCGGCTGCGTCGGTACGCGGACGTACCTTAGCGAGTAGCCGTTCGGGGGCGGGAGTTCAGACCGCGGCGGCGCGGTCGCCGCGGGCCGCGCGGGCGAACAGCAGTGCGCCGAGGGCGTACACCGCGGACACGCCGATCACCACCCCGGCCGAGCGGCCGTTCAGCGGGAGGACCAGGGCGGTCACACCGGCGGCGGCCACGAAGGAGACGTTGAACAGGACGTCGTAGACGGCGAACACCCGGCCGCGGAAGTCGTCCTCGACGGACTCCTGGACGACGGTGTCGGCACAGATCTTGGTGCCCTGGGTGACCACGCCGAGCAGCAGTGCCGCTGCCAGGCCCGGGAGTTCGCGGAAGGGCAGCCCGAGGGCCGGCACGAAGACCGCCGCGCTCGCCAGGCAGGTGGTCATCCACCCGGCCAGGCCCAGCCGGCGGGTGCACCACGGGCTGATCACGGCGGCCAGGAAGAAGCCGATGGCCGAGAAGCCCACGGCCCGGCCGAGGCTGGCGAGTCCGGCCGCGGCGTCCCCCGGCGGGTTGAAGGTGTACCGCGAGAGCATGAGGACGACGACGATCAGCACGCCGTAGCAGAAGCGGGCCAGCGTCACGGCGGCCAGCGCGTGCACCGCGGGCCGGCAGTCGCGGACCAGGTGCCGCAGGGCGGAGCCGAGTTCGCGGGCGGCGGTGCCCAGGGCGCGGCGCAGCGGTGGGCGGCTGTGGTGGTGCTCCGGGCCGAGCTCGTCCGGGCCGATCCGCTGCGCCGCCAGCGCGGCGGCCAGGTACAGCAGTGCGGCGACGGTGACCAGGGCCGCGTCGGCCCGGGGGCCGGGGGTCAGTACCTGGTGCACCAGGAAGCCGATGCCGCCGCCGACGGTCGCGGCGACGGTGCCCAGGGTGGGGGAGATCGCGTTGGCGGTGACCAGCGAGGACGGTGCGACCACCCGGGGGAGCGAGGCGGACAGGCCGGCCAGGATGAACCGGTTGAGCGCGGTCACCAGCAGGGCGGAGGCGAAGAACAACCACTCCGGGGCCCTGGCCAGCAGCAGTGCCGCGGTGACCAGTCCCAGGCCGAACCGGGCCAGGTTGCCGAGGTGCAGGACCTGCCGGCGCCGCCAGCGGTCCAGCAGGACCCCCGCGAACGGGCCGACCACGGAGAACGGCAGCAGCGTCACGGCCAGCACCCCGGCGATGTCGGCGGGGGCCGACTGGCGCTCGGGGGAGAAGATCACATAGGCGGCGAGCGAGACCTGGAAGACCCCGTCCGAGAGTTGCGACAGCATCCGCACGGCCAGCAGCCGGCGGAAACCGCGACCGCGGAGCAGCCCGCGGAGGGTGGCGCGGTGGGGTGTCTGCATGCTGCCGTCCTCGGTGATCGCCACCCGGCAAGGTTGCCATGTCCGGTGCCGTTGTTTCACGTGAAACAACGCGCGGGAGCCGGCCGGGAAGCGCCGAAGGGGCCCCGGTCGCAGGACCGGGACCCCTTCGGTGACGAGCTGCTCAGTGCCGAGCGGTGCTCGGCGCTGCGGTGATCAGCGCTCGACCTCGCCGCGGATGAACTTCTCGACGTTCTCCTTGGCCTCGTCGTCGAAGTACTGCACCGGCGGGGACTTCATGAAGTACGAGGACGCGGAGAGGATCGGGCCGCCGATGCCGCGGTCCTTGGCGATCTTCGCGGCGCGCACGGCGTCGATGATGACACCGGCCGAGTTCGGGGAGTCCCAGACCTCGAGCTTGTACTCCAGGTTCAGCGGGACGTCGCCGAACGCGCGGCCCTCGAGGCGGACGTACGCCCACTTGCGGTCGTCGAGCCACGCGACGTAGTCGGACGGGCCGATGTGGACGTTCTTGGCGCCCAGCTCACGGTCGCGGATCTGCGAGGTGACGGCCTGCGTCTTGGAGATCTTCTTGGACTCCAGGCGCTCGCGCTCGAGCATGTTCTTGAAGTCCATGTTGCCGCCGACGTTCAGCTGCATGGTGCGCTCGAGGATGACACCGCGGTCCTCGAAGAGCTTCGCCATCACGCGGTGCGTGATGGTGGCGCCGACCTGCGACTTGATGTCGTCGCCGACGATCGGGACGCCGGCCTCGGTGAACTTGTCCGCCCACTCCTTGGTGCCGGCGATGAACACCGGGAGGGCGTTCACGAAGGCGACCTTGGCGTCGATGGCGCACTGGGCGTAGAACTTGGCGGCGGCCTCGGAGCCCACCGGCAGGTAGCAGACCAGAACGTCGACCTGCTTGTCCTTGAGGACCTGGACGACGTCGACCGGGGCCTCGTCGGACTCCTCGATGGTCTCCAGGTAGTACTTGCCCAGGCCGTCGAGGGTGTGGCCGCGCTGGACGGTGACGCCGGTCGGCGGCACGTCGCAGATCTTGATGGTGTTGTTCTCGCTGTTGCCGATGGCGTCGGCCAGGTCGAAGCCGACCTTCTTGGCGTCGACGTCGAAGGCCGCAACGAACTCCACGTCACGGACGTGGTAGTCGCCGAACTGCACGTGCATCAGGCCGGGGACCTTGCCGGCCGGGTCGGCGTCCTTGTAGTACTCGACACCCTGCACCAGCGACGCGGCGCAGTTGCCCACGCCCACGATGGCTACGCGAACCGAACCCATTCCGGTTGCTCCCTGTGTTCTCATGAGCCCCGCCGTGAAGGCGGTTCTCGAATCCCTACTCGTATGACTGTCTGACGGGCGCGCGGCGCCCACTCCTCCCACGGACCCGGCTCCCACGAGGGCGGCCGGACGCCGCGGGTCTCAGCGCTCCTGTGCGGAGCGCCCCGGGCGGTCGTGCGGTGGCCCCGGCGGGTCCGAGGACCCGGCCTCCTGGCCACGGCCGTCCGAAGTCTGTGGTGCACCCGACGGCGCTGTGCCGCGCCCGGTGCGGTTGGCCCGCTCGGTCTCGATGAGCTCGTTGAGCCAGCGGACCTCGCGCTCGACCGACTCCAACCCGTGCCGCTGGAGCTCGAGGGTGTAGTCGTCGAAGCGCTCGCGGGTGCGGGCGATCGAGCTGCGCATCCGCTCCAGCCGCTCCTCCAGCCGGCTGCGGCGGCCCTCCAGGACGCGCATCCGCACGGCCTTGTCGGTCCGCGCGAAGAACGCGAAGTGGACGCCGAAGTGCTCGTCCTCCCAGGCGTCGGGGCCCGAGTCGGCGAGCAGCTCCTCGAAGCGCTGCTTCCCCTCGCCGGACAGCCGGTAGACGATCTTGGACCGCTTCCCGTTGAGGGCGGTGGCCGGAACGTACTCCGCGTCCGGGTTGTCCTCGACCAGGAAGCCCTGGGCGACGAGGTTCTTGAGGCAGGGGTAGAGCGTGCCGTAGGAGAAGGCACGGAACGAGCCGAGCAGGACGTTGAGCCGCTTGCGGAGCTCGTAGCCGTGCATCGGAGCGTCGTGCAGCAGACCGAGGACAGCGAATTCCAGTACTCCGGAACGCCTGCTCACCCTGCCGCCTCCTCTCCCCTGTGGCCGTGAACCGGCACACGGGGGCGTCTATGCCGCCCCGATGTATCGGCTCGATATATCGAGAACAGTAAACCTGGGTCTCGATGCGGGCAAGGGGGGCACGCGTGAACGTGATCACAAGGCGGTCGGGGCGTAGCGCAGCCCCGTAGTCAAGGGCGGCGCGGCCTGCAAGGCAACGGGCGTGTAATGATCTGCGGTCGGTTCGTCCCATTTGTCAGGTAATAGGCGATTAGCAGCGAATTACGGGTGCGTACGCTGTCGCGTGTGCACGAGGACCACCTCCGGGGTTAAGGCGGTTGCGGGCATCGGAAGTGAACCCTGCCTTCGGGCTCCGTAGGCCCGACCGAGGAGTTGCTGAGAGATGAGCGAACACCGGCGAAGGTCGCCCAACCCGGGCGGCGAGCAGCAGCCGCCGGGCCGCCGCGACGCCGACCCGGGCCAGCGTGCCTACGGCGCGCAGCCGCCCCGGGGCGATGCCCCCTCCTACGGTCGGCCCGGCCCGGACGAGCTGCGGTCCGACGGCGGAATGCGGCGTGCGCGGCCGGCCGGTCCCCGGCAGACCGCCCAGCAGCCCAGGCTGACGCGTGCGGAGATGCGCCGGCAGGCGCAGAAGGGCGGCCGCCGCGGCGGTCCCCCCGCGGGCGGGCCGGGCGGTGGCGGCCGCGACGGCGGCGGGCCCGGCAAGAAGCGGTTCATCGACTACCCGCGGTTCGGCAAGAGCGGCGTGCGCCGCTGGCTGCCGTCCTGGAAGCTGGTCCTCAGCCTCTTCCTGCTCTTCTTCGGCGGCGGGGTGGCCGCTGTCGGCACGGCCTACGCCATGACCACCGTCCCGGACGAGAACAAGGCGCTCCAGCAGCAGAACAACATCTACTTCTGGTCCGACGGCTCCGAGATGACCCGCAAGGGCGCCCAGAACCGGCAGCAGGTCGAGCTCGGCGACATCAGCAAGGGGGCGCAGGACGCCACCATCGCGGCCGAGAACGAGACCTTCCGCACCGACTCGGGCATCGACCCCAAGGGCATCGCCCGCGCCGTCTACAAGATGGCCACCGGCGGCGAGACCCAGGGCGGATCGACGATCACCCAGCAGTACGTGAAGAACACCTACCTGAGCCAGGACCAGACCCTGAGCCGCAAGCTCAAGGAGTTCTTCATCACCCTGAAGGTCAATGGCAGCCTGGGCAAGGACGCCATCCTCAAGGGCTACCTCAACACCAGCTGGTACGGCCGTGGTTCGACCGGTATCCAGGCTGCGGCCCAGGCCTACTACGGGGTGGACGCCAAGAACCTGAACGTCTGTCAGGGCGCCATGCTGGCCGGCCTGCTCAAGGGCGCGGCGCTGTACGACCCGTCCCTCAACGCGGACAACGCCAAGCGCATGCAGGAGCGCTGGGAGTACGTGCTGAACCGGATGGTGGTCAACCACCTGATCAGCCAGGAGGACCGCACCAAGTGCGGTTCGACCTTCCCGGCGCCGATCCAGCAGAAGGCCCCGGCCAGCATGAACGGCGAGGTCTACTACCTGGTCGACACGGCCAACAAGTACATCATGGCCAAGGACCCGTCGATCAACGACCAGGTCCTCCAGCACGGCGGCTTCAAGATCTACACCACCTTCGACAAGGGCAGGGTGGAGGAGCTCAAGAAGGCCGTCGAGGGCGTGCAGTCGGAGAGCCTGCACCCGGACAGCCGGGAGGCCGACAAGTTCGTCCAGGTCGGCGCGTCCTCGATCGACCCGAGGACCGGTGCGATCGTCGCCCTCTACGGCGGCCCCGGCATCGAGAACCAGCACTACACCAACAACGCGGACGCCTCCGGCATCCCGGTCGGCTCGACCTTCAAGCCGTTCGTGCTGGCCACCGCGATGCAGACCGGCGTGCTCACCAAGCTGGACGCCGACGGCAAGCCGACCAGGATCAGCGTCGACAGCCGCTACGAGTCGAACAACCTGTCGCAGATCTACAAGCCGGACGGCAGTCCGGTCATCGGCGACAACGGCAAGCCGTACAAGCAGGCCAACGATGAGAACAACAAGACGGACTACGTCGATCTCAAGGAGGCCATGAAGAACTCCTACAACGTGCCGTACGTGCAGCTCGGCCAGGACGTCGGCGGCAAGGCCGTCGAGGCCATGGTGCTGAACCTCGGCCTGCGCAAGGAGTCCCTGGCCCCGTCCAGCACCGTCACCTTCCCGCTCGGCACCTCCACCCCGAGCGCGATCCGGATGGCCTCGGCCTACTCGGTCTTCGCCGACCACGGCCAGCAGAACGACCCGTACTCGGTGCTCAGGCTGCAGAAGGACGGCATCGACCAGCCGAAGTTCACCAAGTCGACCCCCAAGCGGGTGCTCGACCCGGATGTCGCGGACACCATCACCGACGTGCTGCAGAACGTGGCGGCGCACGGTACCGGTACCAAGACCAACGCGCTGCACTTCCCCGTGGCAGGCAAGACCGGTACCACCGACGCCGGCACCTCGGCCTGGTGGGTCGGCTACACCAACAGCCTCACCACCTCGGTCGGCATGTGGCGCGAGGAGCCGGGCAAGCCCGGCCTGCTCTCGCTGAAGGGCACCGCCGGTCAGACCACCGTCCACGGTGGTGACTTCCCGACCGCGATCTTCACCCGCTACATGCAGACCGTCGGCCCCGGCGACCCGCGGACCTTCACGAAGCCGGGCGACACCGGTGTCCAGGTCGACTCCTCGGGCGCGCCGTCCACCGCGTCGCCCTCGGCGTCCCCCTCGCCGACGGACTCGGGCTCGGTCTCGCCGTCCCCGACCACGTCGCCGACCACCACGGGTCCGACCGACTCGCCGTCGCCGACCGGCGGCCGGCCCAGCCGCAGCTGCTTCCTGATCTGCCCGAGCCCGACCGGGGACGCCTCCCCGACCGGCGGTGCGACCTCCACCAAGACACCCGGTGGCGGAGGCGGCGGTGGCGGTGGCGGCGGCGGTGGCGGAGCCCCCGCCGGCGGCTGATCCGCCCTCGTCACCCGGCCGCCCGCGGCCACTGCGGTGCCGGTCCGTCCTCCGG
>NZ_JBHWBW010000096.1:0-21228 GCF_042735675.1 Kitasatospora sp. NPDC059571 | reverse complement strand
CGCGCCCGAGTCCACCCCCGCTCCCCACCCCGCCCCTCCCTCCGACGCGCGTGCCGACCGCCCCCCCGGGCTCGCCGCGGGGCCCGCCCGGCCGCCGACCGGTCGGATCGGGGTGGCCGACGGGCTGTTCGCGGCCGTGCTGGCGGCCCGGGCCGGGGTCCTGGTGCCCGCCGGACGCACCGCGGAGTTCCTCGCCCCGTACCCGGTCGGCGCCCTCGGCGACGAGGCGCTCGCGGACCTGCTGCGGCGGCTCGGCCTGCACACCGTGGGGGACTTCGCGGCGCTCTCCGGCACCGCCGTCGCCGACCGGTTCGGTCCGGCCGGCACCGCCGCGCACCGGCTCGCCCGCGGCCGCGAGGCCCGGCCGCTCGACCCGCGCGGGGACCTGCCCGACCTGGCCGTCGAGCAGCTCTTCGACCCGCCGGAGCAGCTGTCCGAGCCGCTGGTCTTCGTCGCCCGCTCGCTCGCCGAACAGCTGCACGGCCGGCTCGGCTCGGCCGGCCTGGCCTGCCAGCGGGTCTCGGTCGAGGTGACCTGCGCGGACGGCCGGACGGCCGCCCGGCTCTGGCGGCACGAGGGCCGGCTCGGCTCGGCCGCCCTCGCCGAACGCGTCCGCTGGCAGCTCCAGGCCTGGCAGAGCGCGGGCGCCTTCCCCGACACGGCGGGCGGCTTCACCGCACTGCGGCTCGTCCCGGACGGCCTCGTCCCGGACCGCGGACGGCAGCTGGCGCTCTGGGGCCAGGCCGTGGTCGAGGACCGGGTGGAACGGGCGGTCGCCCGGGTGCAGGCCCTGCTCGGGTACTCCGGGCTGCGCCGGGGCGAGCCCGCGGGCGGCCGCGGCCCGGGGGAGCGCGCCGCCCGGGCCACCTGGACGGAGGAGCCGCAGGAGCGGCGGGCCGCCGAGGCCGCCGATCCGTGGCCCGGCCGGATCACCGACCCGGCGCCGTCCGTGGTGCCGCAGGCACCGCTGCCGGTGCTGGTCGTCGACACGGCCGGCGAGCCGGTCACCGTCGACGGCCGGGCCGAGGTGTCCGGCAGCCCCGCCCGGGTCACGCTGAACGGCCGGGCCCTGGCGGTCACCGGCTGGACCGGCCCCTGGCCCGCCGTCGAGCACTGGTGGGACGAGGCACTCTCCCGCCGCCGGGCCCGCTTCCAGGTCGCGGTCGACGACGGCCGCGCCCTCCTGCTCACCGTCGAGGGCGGCCGCTGGTACCTGGAGGGCGCCTACGACTGACCGCCGCCACACCCGGGGGGCACCACCGCACCGCGACACCGATCCACAACGAGGCATCACCCCGCATGGGATTCACCAGCCACCCCGCGCTCCCCTGGAGCGAGCTGCACCGGCGCATGGCCGGCCGGCCCGCGGCCCCCGGGCCGTCCCCGGCCGGCGCCGCCGTGCTGCCGCTGCGCCGCCGCCCGCCGCAGGAGCCGCCCCCGCCCGGCGGACAGCCCTGGGCGGAGCTGCACGTGCACTCCGCGTTCAGCTTCCTGGACGGCGCCAGCGACCCGGAGGTGCTGGCCGCCGAGGCCGCCCGGCTGGGCGTGGAGGCGCTCGCCCTCACCGACCACGACGGCCTGTACGGCGCGGTCCGGTTCGCCGAGACCGCGAAGGAGGCCGGGGTGCGCACCGTCTTCGGCGCCGAGCTCTCGCTCGGCCCGGACGACCACCTGCTGGTGCTCGCCCGCTCCCCGGCGGGCTACCGCCGGCTGTCCGCCGCGATCAGCGCCGCCCAGCTGCGCGGCGGCGCCAAGAACCGCCCGTCGTACGACCCCGCCGAACTCGCCGCCGCCCACCGCGGCGAGTGGGCGGTGCTCACCGGCTGCCGCAAGGGCCGCGTCCCGGCCGCCCTCGCGGCCGCGGGCGAGGACGCCGCACTGCGCGAACTGCACCTGCTCACCGAGGCGTTCGGCCGGGACAACGTCTTCGTCGAGCTGATCGACCAGCGGCTGCCCGGCGACGACCTGCGCAACGACCGGCTCGCCGCGCTCGCAGCCGCGGCCGGGCTCCCGGTGGTCGCCTCCAACAACGTGCACCACGCCACCCCCGGGGAGGGTCGGCTCGCCCAGAGCCTGGCCGCCCTGCACGACCGCCGCACCCTGCGGGACGCGGCCGGCCGGACGATGGCCGCCGGCACCGCCCACCTGCGCTCCGGCCGGGAGATGGCGGCCCGGCTCGCCCGCTTCCCCGGCGTCCAGCGGGCCACCGTCGAGCTGGCCCGTGCCTGCGCCTTCGACTTCGGCGGCCTGGAACCGCGGCTGCCCGGCTTCCCCGTCCCCGACGGGGAGACCGAGACCGGCCACCTGCGCGCCCTGGTGGCCCGGGCGGGCCCGCGGCGCTTCGGCGCCGACAACGCGGCGGCCCTGGCTCAGCTGGCCCGCGAGCTCGACGTCATCGAACAGCTCGACCTCGCCGGGTACTTCCTGATCGTCCACGACATCGTCGAGTTCTGCCGGGCCCAGGACATCTGGTGCCAGGGCCGCGGCTCCGCCGCCAACTCCGCGGTCTGCTACGCCCTCGGCATCACCGCCGTCGACCCCGTCCACTACGGCCTGCTGTTCGAGCGCTTCCTCAGCGTGGAACGCGACGGCCCGCCCGACATCGACCTCGACATCGAGAACCGCCGCCGCGAGGAGGTCATCCAGTACGTCTACCGGCGCTACGGGCGCGAGCACGCCGCCCAGGTCGCCAACGTCATCACCTACCGGCCCCGGCTGGCACTGCGCGACGCGGCCCGGGCGCTCGGCTACCCGAGCGGCCAGATCGAGGCCTTCACCAAACAGGTCGACTTCCGCTCCGCGCCCGCCGCGGACGCCCCCATCCCCGCCGACGTCCTCGGCCTCGGCAGCCAACTCCTCGGCCTGCCCAGGCACCTGGGCATCCACTCCGGCGGCATGGTGCTCACCCGGGAGCCGGTCGGCGAGATCTGCCCCACCGAATGGGCCCGGATGCCGGGCCGGTCCGTCCTCCAGTGGGACAAGGACTCCACCGCCGGCGCAGGCCTGATCAAGATCGACCTGCTGGGGCTCGGCATGCTCGCCGCCCTCCACGACACCTGCGACCTGATCGCCCTGCACCACGGCGACCGCTACGACCTGGCCGCCATCCCCGGCGACGACGCCGCCGTCTACGGGATGCTCTGCCGGGCCGACACCGTCGGCGTCTTCCAGGTCGAGTCGCGCGCCCAGATGGCCACCCTGCCCCGGCTGCGCCCGCGGACCTTCTACGACCTGGTGGTGGAGGTCGCCCTGATCCGCCCCGGCCCGATCCAGGGCGGCTCCGTCCACCCGTACCTGCGCCGCCGGGCCGGCACCGAGCCGGCCCACTGCCCGCACCCGCTGATGGAACGCGCCCTCGGCAAGACCCTCGGGGTCCCGCTGTTCCAGGAGCAGATGATGCAACTCGCCATCGACTGCGCCGGGTTCAGCCCGGCCGAGGCGGACCGGCTGCGCCAGGCGATGGGCGCCAAGCGCTCCCACCAGCGGGTCGCCGAACTGCGCGAGCGGCTGCTGGCCGGGATGGCCGAGCGCGGCATCCCGCAGGACGTCGCCGAGGACGTCTACACCAAGATCGAGGCCTTCTCCAACTACGGCTTCCCGGAGAGCCACGCGATCAGCTTCGCCTACCTGGTGTACGCCAGCGCCTGGCTCAAGTACCACTACCCGGCGGCCTTCACCTGCGCGCTGCTGGCCAACCAGCCGATGGGCTTCTACGCGCCGCTCAGCCTGATCGCCGACGTCCGGCGGCACGGCGTGCGGGTCCGCGGGGTGGACGTCAACGCCTCCGCCGCCGGGCCGACCCTGGAACCGGAGGAGGAGCCGTCCGCGCCGCCGCCGCTCACCGCGGGCAAGCCGCAGCCCGCGATCCGGCTCGGCCTGTCGGCCGTCCGCGGGCTCGGCGAGGCGCAGGCCGAGATGGTCGCCGCCGGACAGCCGTACACCGACCTGGAGGACTTCGCCCGCCGCACCGCGCTGCCCGCCGGCGTCCTGGAGGCGCTCGCCACCGCCGACGCGTTCGGCTGCTTCGGGCTGACCCGGCGCCGGGCGCTCTGGTCCGCCGGGGTGTACGCGGCGTCCACCCCCGACACCATCCCCGGCACGGTGCCCGGCGCCGCGGCGCCGGAGCTGCCCGCGATGACCCCGGTGGAGGAGACCATCGCCGACCTGTGGGCGACCGGAGCCTCCGCCGACAGCCACCCGATGCAGCACCTGCGGCCCGCGCTGAGCCGCGGCGGCGCGCTCACCGCCGCCCAGCTGCTCACCGTGCCGCCGGGCACGCCGGTGGTGGTCGGCGGACTGGTGACGCACCGCCAGCGGCCGCCCACGGCGGGCGGGGTGCTGTTCATCAGCCTGGAGGACGAGACGGGGCTGATCAACGTGATCTGCAGCCGGCCGGTCTGGGAGTCCCGCCGCCGCACCGCGCTCGACCGGGCCGGCCTGCTGATCCGCGGACACGTCGAACGCCAGCACGGCGCGACCAACCTGGTCGCCACCCGGCTCGACCCGCTGCGGATCGGCGTCTGATCGGAGGACCTACGGCGCGAGCGCCGCCGCGACCGCGGCCTCGGCGTGCAGCCGGGTGGTCGGGAAGACCGGCACCGGGCTGTCCGCGGCGCCGACCAGCAGCTCGATCTCGGTGCAGCCCAGCACCACGCCCTCGGCGCCGCGCGCGACCAGGCCGGCGATCACCTCGCGGTAGGCGTCCCGGGACTCCTCGCGGACGATGCCCAGGCAGAGCTCCTCGTAGATCACCCGGTGCACCTCGGCCCGGCCGGCGGCGTCCGGGACGAGCACCTCCAGACCGTGCCCGGCGAGGCGGCCGCGGTAGAAGTCCTGCTCCATGGTGAACGCGGTGCCCAGCAGGGCGACCCGGCCCAGCCCGGCATCCCGGACCGCCTGCGCCGTCGTGTCCGCGAGGTGCAGCAGCGGGACGTCCACCGCGGCCGCGACCCGGTCGGCCACCTTGTGCATGGTGTTGGTGCAGATCAGCAGCAGGTCCGCACCGGCCGCGGCGAGCGCCCGCGCGGCACCGGCCAGTACCTCGCCGGCCTCGTCCCAGCGCCCGGCCGTCTGCAGCCGCTCGATCTCCGCGAAGTCCACCGAGTACAGCACGCACTTCGCCGAGTGCAGCCCGCCGAGCCGCTCACGGGTCAGCTCGTTCAGCAGCCGGTAGTACTCGGCGGTCGACTCCCAGCTCATCCCGCCGATCAGTCCGATCGTCCTCATCGGCCCACTTTCGCACACCCGTCCGTCCGCCCCGCAGCGGGCTCAGCAGCAGCGCCCCTCGGCCCGGGCCCGGCCGAAGTCGCCCGCGGCGAGGGCCCCGGCGGGGATCGTGAAGTAGAGCGACCCGGCGTCGCCCCAACCCCAGTTCAGTTCGGCGTCGCCGGCGAGCTGCAGCAGGTGGACGGCGGGCCCGTCGGCGTCGCGGGCGGTCACGGCGGACGCGTACGAGGTGTCCGGCCAGCCGAAGGCGCGGTGGCGGTCGGCGGTGTTGCCGTCCAGGCCGTCCATGGCGTCGAGGATCAGCGAGGGCGCGCCCCAGTGCACGTCCCGGTCGAAGGCGACGTCCCCGTCCTCGACGTCCCAGCAGTCCGGGAGCATCACCACCCCGGCGGCGTGCAGCGGCACGGCGGGCCACCGCAGGGCCGGTGCGGGGGCCTCCGTCTCCACCGCCCGTGCGGGGGCGGCGGGGACCACCCGGTACATCGCGGGCGAGGAGGTGTCGAGCTTCGCGTACTCCTCGTACGGCACGTCCGGGTCGAGCTGGAAGAAGTTCAACAGGCCCGGCCGGACGGGCAGCTGGCCGCCCAGCCAGGGGGCGAGCGCGTCGGTGTCGAGGACGGCGAGCAGGGAGAGCGGCAGGCCGTCGTGGACGGGCCAGGGGGTGCCGGGCTCCAGCAGGGCGGGGCCGCCGAGCCGGCAGCGGCCGGTGGCGGGCCGGCCGTCCGCGGTGCGCTCCAGCCGGAAGCCGTGGCGGGCCAGCGCCGCGAACTGCGGGCCGGCCTCCTCGCCGAGCCGTTCGGTGCAGGTGCGGTGCAGGGCGGCGGCGTCCTCGAACTCCATGCCGTGATCGTCCCAGAGCCCGGTAAACGGGTTGGCGGCGGGCGCGGGCAGCGGCTACCAATGGTGGCCATGACCGGCACCGAACCAGCCTTCCACCCCGTACCGCTCGACCTGGGGGACGTGCGGCTCGTCCCGTGGGGGGCCGGGCTGCTGCACCTCGCGCCCGCGGTGGCCGAGGTGGCGGCCGATCCGGAGATCGCCCGGTGGAACCCGATCCGGGAGAACGACCCCGAGGCCTGGATCCTCGGCCACGCCGCGGACGACGGCGGGCAGGCCGGCTTCGCCGTGCTGGAGCCCGCCGGGTCACTGCTCGGCACGGTCGGCCTGTACTGGCTGAACCGCGCGGACGGCCAGGCCGGCATCGGCTACCGACTGCTGCCCGCCGCCCGGGGCCGGGGCCTGGCCACCCGGGCCACCGGGGCCGCCGCCCACTGGGGGTTCGCCACGGCGGGGGTGCGCCGGCTGGAGCTCTGCCACGCGGTGGGCAACGCCGCCTCCTGCCGGGTCGCCGAGCGCTGCGGCTTCCTGCTGGAGGGCACGCTGCGCGCCTCGCACCGATACGGCGACGGGCAGCACCACGACGAGCACCTGCACGCCCGCCTGGCCGGCGACCCGGAGCCGCCGCGGTTCTGCTGACCCGCCCCGGAGGGCGGGAGCAGCGCCGGACGGCCGGGTCAGCGCCGGCGGACGAGGGCGTCGTGCACCTCGCAGGGCACCCGCAGGGCCGGGACGCGGTAGGCGGTGCGCTCGCGCAGCGCGCCCTGCCACGGCTCCTCCGGCGACGACCGACGGATCATCACATGCCTGGCACTGCCCGTCCGCAGCCCCTCCCGGTACGCGTCGAGCAGCGGCGACCCGTCGCCGAGCAGGGTGTCGATCTGCTCCTCCAGCAGGCAGAAGCGGCACTCCGGACCGGGCAGGACGCGGAACTGCCGCGGCTGCGGCGGGCCGTCCCCGAGCGCGGTCACCGCGAGGGTGCCGGTCGGCAGGACGCACAGGCCGATCCAGCCCGGGCCCTCGTCCGCGGCGGCCGCCCGGACCAGGGCCCGCAGCCCGGCCGGGTCGAGCCCGTCGACCGCGGCCGCGGCGCGCCGGACCAGGTGCCGGACGCTGCCCGCCGCGCAGGCCGCCGAGACCGCGGCCCCGGCGGGCAGCGCCCAGCGGGGCCCGTCCGACAGCAGCCACAGCACCACGGTGTTCATCGACAGCACGTAGCCCGCCGCGGTGCCCGGCCGCAGGCCGCGGACGGCGACCAGCGGCAGGTACGACAGCGCCAGGACGCCGATCTGGAACGTGGGCACCGCCCACACCGGAGACACCATCGCCACCCCCGCCCGTTCCGTCCGCAGGACCCG
Organism: Kitasatospora sp. NPDC059571; assembly: GCF_042735675.1. Classification (NCBI taxonomy): domain Bacteria; kingdom Bacillati; phylum Actinomycetota; class Actinomycetes; order Kitasatosporales; family Streptomycetaceae; genus Kitasatospora; species Kitasatospora sp. NPDC059571. Next base: position 13,807 of record NZ_JBHWBW010000096.1, on the reverse strand, counting down.
CAGGGGCAGGATCACACGAACGCCGCGCCGCGGCCAGACCTGCTGCAGGTCGGGTCGCGGCGCGCCGACGGCCCGTCAGTCGCTCGCGGGAGCGGCGACGGTGGGCATGCCGAGCGGCACCGGTCCGGACCGGGTGTCCCGGGTGCAGCCGTCGTGGCAGTCCGCGTCCAGGCTGCAGCAGAGCGAGCAGATGGTGCCCGCGTGGAAGGGGCAGTGCGCGGTGTCGGGCACCTCGAAGGAGCCCTCGCAGACGGTGCACTCCCGGGTCTCCGTCACGTCGAGGACCTCGGCCTCCGGGTTGGGGCGGGCCAGGTAGTAGCGGCCCTTGGTGGCCCGGGCGATCAGCGGGCTCAGCGCCATCGCCAGGACGAGGGCGAGGAACGGGCTGAACGCCCGGGCGTACTCGCCGAACCAGCCGAAGAACGCGGCGATCGACACCGCGGCCGCCACGCACATCGCACCGAACCCGGCCGGGTTGACGGCGTGCAGGTAGGCCCGCTTGAACTCGATGTGCCGCGGGCTCAGCCCCAGCGGCTTGTTGATCACGAGGTCGGCGGTGACGGCGCCGATCCAGGCGATCGCCACGTTGGAGTAGAAGCCCAGCAGGCTGCCCAGCGCGCTGAACATGTTCATCTCCATCAGCAGCAGGGCGATGCCGCAGTTGAGGAAGATGTACCAGACCCGGCCGGGGTGGCGGTGCGTCAGCCGGGAGAAGAAGTTCGACCAGGAGAGCGAGCCGGAGTAGGCGTTGGTCGAGTTGATCTTCACCTGGGAGACCACCACGAACAGGCCCGCGACCGGCAGCGCCGCCGCTCCCAGCCAGGGCCGCAGCGACTCCACGTACGGTGCGATCGGCTCCAGGGCCTTCGCCTCGCCGACCGCGCCGAGGGCGGCGAACGCCAGCAGGGCGCCGCCGAGCTGCTTCAGCGCGCCGATCACCACCCAGCCGGGGCCGGCCGCCAGCACCGCGAGGTCCCAGCGGCGGGCGTTCTGCGCGGTCCGCTTCGGCATGAACCGCAGGTAGTCCGCCTGTTCGCCGATCTGGGCGATCAGCGACAGTGCCACGCCGGTGCCCAGGCCGAAGCCGAGCAGGGTGAACCCGGAGCCGACCCCGCCGGTGCCGCCGAAGTGCGTGAACGCGCCGAACACCCCGGGGGAGTGCACGGCCAGCACGACGAACGGCGCGACCAGCCCGAGGATCCAGACCGGCTGCGTCCAGGCCTGCACCTTGGCGATCCAGCTCATCCCCTTGAAGACGATCGGGATGACGATCAGCGTGGTCAGCAGATAGCCCACCGGCAGCGGGATGTGCAGCACCTCGTGGAAGGCCTGCGCCATGATCGAGCCCTCGAGGGCGAAGAAGATGAACGTGAAGCTCGCGTACACCAGCGAGGTCAGCGTGGAGCCGAAGTAGCCGAAGCCGGAGCCGCGGGTCAGCAGATCCATGTCGACGCCGTTGGCGGCGCAGGCGCGGGCGATCGGGATGCCGGTCAGGAAGATCACCACCGCTGCGGCCAGGATCGCCGCAAGCGCGTTGGTGAAGCCGTACGACATCACGATGCCCGCGCCGATCGCGTAGTCCGCGAGGTAGGCGATGCCGCCCAGCGCGGTCGACGCCACCGCCAGCGGCGACCAGCGCCGGAAGGAGTGCGGGGCGTAGCGGAGCGAGTAGTCCTCCAGGCTCTCGTCGGCGGCGGACCTGGCGTACGAGCGGCGCGGTCCCGCGCCCCGCACGGCTGCGGGGGCTGCCGTGAGCGCTGGGGCGGGGGCGGGGGCGCCGGTGGTCTCGGTCATGCACCACTCCTGACGGTCGGGGGGCCGTTTGAGCGGTGACGGTAGGGAAGAGGTGTGAAGCGGGTGGTGCCCGCGTCGTTTCGGCGCGGTAACCATCCGTCAGGGGCCGGTCACGCCAGCGGCGGCCGGTCGGTTCCGGGCGGACCGGCGAACGCCTGGGCGATCGGCAGCCAGGCGCGGGCGGTGTCGCCCTCGGCGGTGAGCGCCAGGTCGTCGGGGTGCCGGCGGCGGGTGACCAGCAGGCAGAAGTCCAGGGCCGGGCCGGTCACCCGGTCCGCCGCGTCCGGTGGCCCCCAGGTCCAGGACTCCCCGTCCGGGCCGGTGAGTTCGACCCGAACGGGGGCCTCGGGGGCCGGCCGGCCGTGCACTGCGAAGGCGAAGCCCATGGTCCGCACGCCCAGGTGCGCGACGTGTCGCAGCCGGGCGGTGGGTGCGCGGTCGGCGCCGAGCGCGTCGGCGACGTCCTGGCCGTGCGCCCAGGTCTCCATCAGCCGGGCGGTGGCCATCGACGCGGCCTTCATCGGCGGGCCGAACCACGGCAGCCGGGTGCCCTCCGGCACCGCGGCCAGCGCCGCCAGCAGCTCCCGGCGGCCGGTCCGCCAGCGGGCGAGCAGCGCCGCCGGGTCCTCGCCGACACCCTCGGCGGCGCCCCGGTCGACCGCGTCGTACCCGAGGGTGAACTCCTTCTCCACGGCGGCCGGGAAGGCCTCCGGGTCGCGGGCGGCCAGCAGCGACCAGCGGTCGGTCCAGGCCAGGTGCGACAGCTGGTGCGCGACCGTCCAGCCCTCGGCCGGGGTGGCGGTGGCCATGCCGCGGGCATCGAGGTCCGCGACCAGCGCGTCCAGGGCGTCGTTCTCGGCCCGCAGGTCGTCCAGCAGGGCGGTGGTGTCGGTCATCCGGTCCTCTCCTCGTGGACCCGCCCCGGTCGGGACGGGCGGTGCCGCGACCCTCCCCAAGCCCGGGGGGCCGTGTGAGAATCGCCCGGTGACGAGCGCAGCCCCCGAACCTCCGGACGCGCGCGCCGCCGAGCTGGTCGCCGCGGCGGTGCTCGGTGACCTGGCCCGCCGGGTCGTCGCCGACTGCGGTGCCGACGTGGGCCTGGTCGGGGTCCCCGACGGGCCGGACGGCATGGTGCTGCGGCACTGGGCCGGTACCCGCGCGGACCTCCTGCACAACCTCCGGGTGCCGGCCGGCCTCGGCCTCGGCGGCCGGGCGCTCGCCGAGCGGGCGCCGACCTGGGTCAGCGACTACCGGGCGGCCACCACCATCTCGCACCACTACGACGCCGCGGTCGGCGCCGACGACCTGTTCGCGATGCTCACCGTGCCGCTGGTGCACGGCGGGACGGTGCACGGCGTGGTGTACGCCTCGCTGCGCTCGGTGGTGCCGTTCGGCGACGTGCGGATCGGTGCGGTCGGCGACCTGGCCCGGACGGCGACCCGGGCGCTGGCCGGGGCCGCCGCCTGGGCCGGCGGGCCCGCGGCGCCGGCCCGGCTGACCCCGCGCGAGCACGAGGTGCTGCGCTGGGCGGCGACCGGCCGGACGAGTCCGGAGATCGCCGCCCGCCTCGGGCTGAGCGGCAACACCGTGACCGGCTACCTGAAGGGCGCGATGCACAAGCTCGGCGCCCGCAACCGGGTCGAGCTGCTGGTCGCCGCCCGCCGCTGCGGCCTGATCAGTTGACGGTGCGCTCGCGCCCCTCCCAGTACGGCGCACGCAGCCGGAACTTCTGCAGCTTGCCGGTGGCGGTGCGCGGCAGCGCCTCGCGGAACTCCACGGAGGTCGGCGCCTTGTAGCCGGCCAGCCGCTGCTTGCAGTGCGCGATCAGCTCCTGCTCGTCGGCGTCCATGCCGGGGCGGAGCACCACCAGCGCCTTGATGGTCTCGCCCCACTTCTCGTCCGGGACGCCGATCACCGCGACCTCGGCCACCGCCGGGTGGCCGTAGAGGCAGTCCTCGACCTCGATCGAGGAGACGTTCTCACCGCCGGTGATGACGACGTCCTTCTTGCGGTCGGAGATGGTGAGGTAGCCGTCGGTCAGGGTGCCGCCGTCGCCGGTGCGGAACCAGCCGTCCTCCAGCGCCGCGGCGGTCTCGTCCGGGCGCTCCCAGTAGCCGTCCAGCACCGTGTTGGAGCGCACCAGCACCTCGCCCTCCTCGTCGATCCGGACGGTGGTGCCGAGCGACGGGGCGCCGGCCCGCACCAGCCGTTCGGCCCGCTCGGTGGGCGACAGGCCGTCCCACTCGGCGCGGGTGCGGTTGACCGTCACCACCGGGGAGGTCTCGGTCAGCCCGTAGATCTGCAGGAACTCCCAGCCGAGTTCGCGTTCGACCCGCTCGATCACCGAGGTCGGCGGCGGGGCGCCGGCCACCACCATCCGCACCCGGTCGCGGCCGGGGACGGGCCCGTCCCAATTCTCGGCGGCGGCGAGCACCATGGCCACCACGGCCGGTGCGCCGCACAGGAAGGTCACCCCGTGCTGCTCGACGCGGCGCAGGATCTCCGCGCCGTCCACCTTGCGCAGGACGATGTGCTTCCCGCCGAGGCCGGTGATCACGTAGGGCAGGCCCCAGCCGTTGGCGTGGAACATCGGCAGGGTGTGCAGGTAGACGTCGCGGTCGCTCGCGCCGAAGTGCAGGCCCATCAGCGTCGCGTTCAGCCAGAGGTTGCGGTGGGTGAGCCGGACTCCCTTGGGGCGCGCGGTCGTTCCGCTGGTGTAGTTGACGGTGGCGGTGTCCGACTCGGCGACCGGGTGCCGGACGGGCTCGCGGTCGAAGGCGTACAGCTCGCGGTCGCTCTCCTCGCCCAGCACGAACCGGTGCCGGGCCGGCACCCCGGCCAGCGCGTCCGCGACCTCCGGGTCCATCAGCAGCACCGAGGCGCCGCTCTGCTCGACGATGTACGCCACTTCCTCGGCACGAAGCCGGAAGTTGACCGGCACCAGCACCCGGCCGAAGCCGCTCACCCCGTAGAACGAGGTCATCAGCCGCGCCGAGTTGTGCGAGACGACCGCCACCCGCTCGCCCGGGCCGACCCCGAGCCGGTCCAGCCCCGCCGCCTGCGCGCGGGCGAGTTCGGCCATCCGCCGGTAGCCGACCTCGCCCCAGGACGCGGCGGGCTGCGAGGGCTCGTCCACGATCCCGACCCGGTCGCCGTACACCAGTTCGGCACGGTCGAGGAAGTCCATCACGGTGAGAGGAGTCTGCATGGGCCCACTGTGCCCGCGGCCGCTCACCCGGCACACCCCCGATCGGGGGTGTTACCCGGACGGAGTACCCGCAGGCCGTGGCGCCGCGCGTCGGTGCGGGCCGCCGCGCCCCGGCGGGCGGATGCTGGTGGCGGCCCGGGGCGGAACGGGCCGGGCGGCGGAACGGGACGGACGGGTGCCGGATGGCGAGGATCGCGGTGTTCGGGGCGAACGGGGCGATCGGGCGGTGCGTCGTCACCGAGGCGCTGGCGCGCGGGCACCGGGTCACCGCGGCGGTCCGCGACCCGGTCAGGTACCAGGGGCTGAGCACCGCGGTGGTCCACGGCGACGTGCTGGCCGAGGCGGACGTGGCCCGGGTGGCCGCGGGGCAGGACGTCCTGGTGAGCGCGGTCGGCGGCGGCGACGGCCCGGGCCACCTGCGGCTGATCGAGCCGGCCGCGCGGTCACTGGTGGCCGGCCTGCGGGAGCTCGGCGACGCGTCCCCGCGGCTGATCGCGGTCGGCGGCGCCGGCAGCCTGGAGACCGCACCGGGCGTACGGGTCTGGGACACCCCAGGCCTGCCGGACCGGGTGCTGCAGATCATGCACGCCCACGGCGACGCGCTCGCCTTCTACCGGACGGTCGCCGACATCCGCTGGACGGTGCTCAGCCCGGCCGCGGACATCGGCCCCGGCGAACGGACCGGTACCTACCGCACCGACACCGACCGCCTGGTCATCGACGCCGAGGGCCGCAGCCGGATCAGCCTGCCGGACTTCGCCGTCGCCCTGGTCGACGAGATCGAACAGCCCCAGCACCTCGGCGAACGCTTCACCTGCGCCCACTGACGGCCCGGCCCCGAGCGCGGGGCGTCGTCGTCAGCCGAGCTGGATCGAGCGCTTGGCCAGGCCCATCCAGAAGCCGTCGATCACGCTGCGCTGGGCGGTGAGGTCGGCCTCGCCGGCGCCGAGGGTGACGAACAGCGGGGCGAAGTGCTCGGTGCGCGGGTGGGCGAGCCGGCCGGCGGGGGCCTTGTGCTCGAAGTCGAGCAGGGCGTCGAGGTCGCGGGCCTCCAGGGCGCGCCGGCCCCAGTCGTCGAACTCGGCCATCACCGAGGTGACCCGGCCGTCGGTGCTCAGCGCCCGCAGGTTGTGGGTGAAGAAGCCGCTGCCGACGATCAGCACGCCCTCGTCGCGCAGCGGTGCGAGCCTGCGGCCGATCTCCATCAGCTTCTGCGGGTCGAGGGTGGGCAGCGAGATCTGGAGCACCGGGATGTCCGCGTCCGGGTACATCTCGACCAGCGGCACGTAGGCGCCGTGGTCCAGGCCGCGGTCCGGGACGTCCTGGACGGGGGTGCCGGCGGTGCGCAGCAGCTTGCGGACGCTGTCGGCCAGGCCGGGCGCGCCGGGGGAGGCGTACCGGACCCGGTAGTAGTGCTCGGGGAAGCCCCAGAAGTCGTAGACCAGCGGCAGGGTGGTGGTGGCGCCGACGGCGAGCGGGGTCTCCTCCCAGTGGGCGGAGACCATGAGGATCGCGGTCGGCCTCGGCAGGTCGGCCGACCAGGCGGCGAGCTGGCCGGGCCAGACCGGGTCGTCGGCCAGCGGCGGGGCGCCGTGCGAGAGGTAGAGGGCGGGCATGCGCTCGGGGGCGGCGGTGCTCATCGTGGTCATCCTCCGTGCGGGACCGGTGGTTCAAATTTTAACCACCTGCGGCCGACGGTACACCCTCATTCAAATTTGAACAACCGCGGTAGGATCGACCCATGGACGAACCCCGTTGGCTGAACGAGAACGAGATGGCCGCCTGGCGCGGATTCGTCGCGGCCAGCAACCTGGTCGCCCGCCACCTGGAGCGGCAGCTCAAGGAGGACGCCGGCCTCTCGCACACCCAGTACGAGATCCTCGTCCAGCTCTCGGCCGCCCCCGACGGCTCGCTGCGGATGACCGACCTGGCCGACCGGCTGCTCACCTCGAAGAGCGGACTCACCTACCAGGTCGGCCAGTTGGAGCGCAGCGGGCTGGTCGCCCGGCGCTCCTGCCCGAGCGACGTGCGCGGTGTCTTCGCCGAGATCACCGACCAGGGGTGGGAGGTGCTGCGGGCCGCCGCGCCCGGCCACGTGGCCGCCGTCCGCGAGGCCCTGATCGACGTCCTCACCCCCGAGCAACTCACCGCCCTCGCCGACAGCCTCGGCACGGTCGGCCGCCGCCTGCGCGAGCGCGGCGACTGACCTGCGGCGACCGGCCCGCGGCGGGCCCCTGTCCTCACCCCGCCGGTGCGCAGAGCAGTGCCGCCCGCAGGTCCACCCGGTCCTCCAGGCGCGCCAGGCTGCGGCCGGTCAGCTCCTCGATCCGCCGGATCCGGTAGTGCACGGTGTTCACGTGGATGTGCAGCGCCTCGGCGGTGCGCGCCCAGGAGCCGTCGTGCGCCAGGAAGGTGCCGAGGGTGTCCAGCAGGGAGACCGCGTTGGCCCGGTCGTGCGCGGCCAGCGGGCCGAGCAGCCGCCGGTGGAACGCCGCGGTGACCTCGTCCGGGATGCCGCGCAGCAGCGTGGCCAGTGACCCCAGTTCCGCACTGCTGCCGACCGCCGAGCCGGGCTGCGACTCCAGCGCGTACCCGGCCTGGACCAGGCCGCCGCGCAGCGCCGCGCCGGACGGTCGGACGGTCGGACGGTCGGTCCGACCCCGGCCCGCAGCACCTGCCGCTTCGTCAGGTTCCGCCGCAGGTCCGGCCAGGCGGCGCGGAGGGCGGCGGCGACCGCTGCCGCGGGGGCCGCGACCAGGGCGGCGGCGCCGTCCCGGCCGTCCGGTGCGGCGGCGAACGGCACCTCGGTGCGGGCCAGCGCCTCGGCGAGCGCCGCGGCCGCCCAGACCCCCGGACCGCCCTCGATCCGGGCCGCCACCGGGGTGAGCGCCGCCTGCTCGGGCAGCCCCGCGGCGGCGAGCGCGTCCGGCAGGCCGGGGGAGTCCTGCTCCAGCAGGTCGAGCAGCCGGGCGGTCGCTCCTTGTTGCCCAATGCTCCGCCGCACCCTCGCCGGTGCAAGATTGTGGCGGCCAGAGGCATAGTAAATGTAGGTGGAAGGCCGGTCTCCCCTCCTTGTCGGATCGCCCAGCGTCCGCCCGCCGGCCCCTCGGGAGGTCCGGTGGACCGCCCAGTTGCGGCCGGTCGGCCGGTCTGGCAGATGCCAGTGTTCTTGGTGTTTCTGCATGGCAGATGATGGTGAATATCCGCCGCAAGGCGCGTATCCGCGACCCCGGCCGGGTATCGCCCCTGCGGGCCGCAGGGCGCGGTCCGGAAGGGAACGCCGATGCGCAGTCCTGCCAGACCCGCGGTCCGCTTCCACGGGCGGCTGGAGGCCCCGCTCGACCTCACCGTGGACGCGCTGCGGGCGCTGCCCGCGCACCGGGTCCGGGTGACCTTCGACTGCCTGAGCGGCGGCCCGCAGGAGCACGGCTTCGAGGGCCCGAAGCTGTGGGACGTGGTGCGGGCCGCCCGGCCGCAGGTCGACCTGCGCGGCCGCAGACAGCGGCTGCGGCTGCTGCTGGAGGTGGCCGGGGCCGACGGCCACCGGGCGGTACTGTCCTGGGCGGAGATCGACCCCGAGTTCGGCGGTCAGCAGATCCTGCTGGCCACCAGCATCGACGGCGCCCCGCTGGACGAGGCCGGCCCGCAGCCGGTCGTCCCGGCGGACCTCTGCGGCGCGCGGTACGTCAGCGGCATCACCGAGGTCTGGCTGGGCGAGCCGGTGCACTGAGCACCGGCGCCGCCGCGGTCGGGGCCGCCGTGCTCAGGGCAGCTGCGCCGCCCGTACGCAGAGCACGTCCGGCAGGTGGGAGGCCGCCATCGTCCAGGTGTCGCCCTCGTCGGCGCTGGCGAACACCTCGCCGTTGCGGTTGCCGAAGTACACCCCGGCCGGCTCCGCGTCGTCGGTGCAGAGCGCGTCGCGGAGCACCACGCCGAAGTGCGGCTCGTCCGGGAGCCCGGCGGAGAGCGGCTGCCAGGTCTCGCCGGCGTCCCGGGTGCGGAAGATCCGGCAGCGGTTGTCCACCGGCAGCCGGGAGAAGTCCGCGTTCAGCGGGAACAGGTAGGCCGTGCCGCCGGTGCGCGGGTGCGTCGCCAGGCCGAAGCCGAACACGGCGGGGAGCCCGGCGCCGATGTCCGTCCAGCTGGTGCCGTTGTCGTCGCTTCGGTACACGCCGCCGTGGTTCTGCAGGTAGAGCCGGTCGGGGTCGGCGGGGTCCCGGGCGACCTTGTGGACGCACTGGCCGAACTCCGGGTAGTGGTCGGGCAGGAACTCGGCCCGGATGCCGTGGTTGGACGGCGACCAGGTGCCGCCGCCGTCCTTCGTCCGGTACACCCCGCCGGTGGAGACCGCGACCGTGACGGCCTGCGCGTCGCGCGGATCGGTCAGCACGGTGTGCAGGCCCTGGCCGCCGAACCCGGCGTTCCACTCGGCCCGTTGCGGGTGCTCCCAGAGCGACTCCACCAGGGCGAAGGTCTCGCCGCCGTCCTCGGAGCGGAACAGTGCGGCGGGCTGCGTCCCGGCGTACACCACCCCGGGCGCCTCGGCGCCGGCCGGCTGCAGCTGCCAGACCCGCTCCAGCGACGTCCCGGTGTGCTCGGGGAAGCGCACCGCGGGCACGGCCGGCTCCTGCCAGCTCGCGCCGAGGTCGTCCGACCACCACACCGACGGGCCCCAGTGGCTGGAGTCCGCGCCGGCCAGCAGCCGGACCCGGCCGCCCCGGCGGTCGATGCCGACCGAGTAGACCGCGTTCATCGCGAAGTGCGGGCCGGTGAAGTCCCAGGTCGTGCGATCCGTGCTCCGCCCCAGGAAGAGGCCCTTCTGGGTCCCCACGGCCAACAGCAGCTCTGCCATTCCTACCACCCGGTCCGGAAGCGTTCGGCGACCCCCCGCGCCAGTCTGCTCCCGGCGCGGGGGCCGTGCACGTCACCACACCGCGGGGTGACCCGGCGTCACCGGCCGTCGCGGTACGCCTCCAGCAGGCGCAGCCAGACCTCCGAGACGGTCGGGAAGGCGGGGACGGCGTGCCACAGCCGGGGGATCGGCACCTCGCCGACCACCGCCACCGTGGCCGCGTGCAGCAGCTCGGCGACGCCCGGGCCGACGAAGGTCGCGCCGACCACCACCTCGCGGTCCAGGTCGACCACCAGCCGGGCCCGGCCGGTGTAGCCGTCGGCGTACAGCTTCGCGCCCGCCACCGCGCCCAGGTCGTGGTCGACGGCGCGCACCCGCAGCCCGGCCCGCTCGGCCGCGGCCAGGGTCAGCCCGACCGAGGCGGCCTCGGGCTCGGTGAACACCACCTGCGGCGGCCCGGCCGGGTCCGCGCTCGCGGCGTGCACGCCCCAGCGCGCGGTGTCCGGCTGCTCGCCGCGCGCCCGGGCGGCGATCGCCGAACCGGCGATCCGCGCCTGGTACTTGCCCTGGTGGGTCAGCAGCGCGCGGTGGTTGAGATCGCCGGCCGCGTACAGCCAGCCGCCCGGCACCCCGGCCACCAGGCAGTCCTCGCCGACCTCCGGCCAGCCGCCCGGCTCCAGGCCGACCGTCTCCAGCCCGAGGTCGCCGGTGTGCGGCCGCCGCCCGGTGGCGTACAGCACCTCGTCCGCCTCGATCACGGAGCCGTCGTCCAGGTTCAGCACGACGTGCCCGGAGCGGCCCGCCGAGACGACCTCGGAGTGCCGGCGGATCTCCACGCCCGCGGCGGTCAGCCCGTCCGCGACCAGCTCCCCGGCGAACGGCTCCATCCGGCCCAGCAGGTGGCCGCCGCGCAGCACCAGCACCACCTCGCTGCCCAGCGAGCGCCAGGCGGCGGCCATCTCCGCCGCGACCACGCCGCCGCCGACGATCGCGAGCCGCCGCGGCACCTGCCGGGCCCCGGTGGCCTCCCGGTTGGTCCACGGGCGGGCCTCGGCCAGCCCCGGCACGTCCGGCAGGTCGGGCACGCTGCCGGTGCACAGTGCCACCGCGTGACGGGCCGTCAGGGTCGGGCCGCCCTCGATCCGGACGGTCCGCTCGCCGGCGAGGCGGCCGTGCCCGCGGAACAGCTCGATGCCGGCCCCGCGCAGCCAGGCGACCTGGTCGTCGTCCTTCCAGTGGTCGGCGAAGGCGTCCCGGCGCTCCAGCACGGCGGCGGCGTCCAGCGCCGCGCCGACCTCGGTCCCGGGCACCGCCCGGGCGTGCGCCGCCGCGGCCTGCGGCCGCAGCAGCGCCTTGCTGGGCATGCACGCCCAGTACGAGCACTCGCCGCCGACCAGCTGGGCCTCCACCAGGGCCGTGCGCAGCCCCGCCGCAGCCGTCCGGTCCGCCAGGTTCTCCCCGGTCGGGCCGCCGCCGACCACCACCACGTCGTACTCGTCCGCTGCGCCCACCCTGATGTCCTCGCTCTCGTCCGCCGCCGGGTCCCCCCCCTACTTGCGGGCGGGGGGACGCGGCGGCGGACAGCCCGGGCGGCGTGTCGCCCGCGGCGGGCCCTCAGAGCACGGCCGGGGCCAGCTCGTCGGTCTGCGGACGGTCCGGACCGGGGCCGCGCATCAGCCGCTGCGGGCGGCGCACCAGCAGGTAGCCGGTGCCGGCCAGGACGACCGCGCCGGTGCCCAGCAGGGCGGCCCACGCCTGGTACCAGGGCGCGCCGGGTGGTGCCAGGATCGCCCGCGGCCAGCAGATGTTGACCACCTCCAGGCCCGTCCAGAGCAGGGCCAGCACGTTCAGCGGGGTGCCCCACCGGCCGAACGAGACCTCGCCGGCCGGGCGCCAGGTGCCGCGCAGCCGGGCGGCCAGCGCGACCGCCGTCAGCAGGAAGAACGGCACGAAGGTGGCCGCCGTTCCGAAGGAGATCAGCGAGCCGATCGCGGTCGACTCCAGGCCGAGCGGCAGCGCCGCGCAGCTCACCAGGGTGGCGGCCACCAGGCCGCCGATCGGCGCCTTGTGCCGGTTGACCTTCCGCACCTGCGCGGAGAACGGGAAGACCCCGTCGCGGGCCAGCGAGTACAGCCCGCGGGCGGCGCCGCCCTGCGAGGCCATCAGGCAGGCGGTGAAGCTCACCAGCACGACCAGCACGAACGGCTTGGCCGACCAGTCCCCGAAGCCCGCGGTGACCGCGGTGGTCACCGGGTCGAGGTCCTCGCCGGAGACCACCCGCGCCGGGTCCGGGTGGGCCAGGCCCACCGCCACCGCATTGAGGACGACCACCGCGCCGACGCCCAGCAGCGACCAGCGCATCGCCCGCGGCACCTGGCGGGCGGCGTCCTTGGTCTCCTCCGCGGTGGAGACGCAGGCGTCGAAGCCGATGAACGCCCATCCGCCGACCGCGACCACCGCCAGGAACGACATCGCCGGCCCGGTCCCGGTCGCGGCCGGCGCGCCCAGCATGTCGGTCAGCAGCCCGAGGCCGTGCCGCCGGAAGAACAGCAGCAGCGCCAGCCCGACCAGCACCGAGGCGACCGCCTCCGCCGCGATCCCGAGGGCGACGAAGCGCCGCAGCAGGGTGATCCCGTACGCGTTGACCAGGGTGCAGGCCAGCAGGAAGCCGGCCGCGGTCAGCACCAGCTGCGCCGGGGTCGGCACCGCGCCGAAGAGTGCGAAGAACCACGGCGCGGCCAGGTAGGCGACGGTGGTGTTGGCGAACATCACCGCGAACTGCCAGAGCCAGCCGGTCATCCAGGCGAACGACGGGCCCGCCAGCCGGCGGCTCCACTGGTAGGCGCCGCCGGCCAGCGGCCACTGCGAGGCCAGCTCGGAGTAGACGCAGACCACCAGCAGCTGGCCGACCAGGCAGACCGGCAGCGCCCAGACCCAGGCGCCGCCGGCCACGCTCATCCCGACCTGGGCGACCGCGTAGAGGCCGACCACCGGGGAGACCACGGCGAAGCCCATCGAGATGTTGCCGAGCACGCCCAGGCTGCGGCGCAGCTCCTGGCGGTAGCCGAGGGCGGCCAGCCGCTCGGCGTCGGCGGGGCCGTCCGGCCGGGGTGGGGTGGGGTGCATGCGGGGTCCGCCTTCCCGTCGACGTAAAACTAACTTTGTTAGTCAGGGACGGTAGCCGGTGCCCACCGGTAAGGGAAGGGACCGACACCAGGCTGTAACGTGGCCGACCGGACGGGGCCGGAGCCGGCCGCGCGAACGGGAGGGCGGGGACGTGGGGCGACCCAGCAAGGCGCTGCTCAGCAGGGCGGTCATCGCCCGGGCCGCCCTGGAGGTGGTCGACGCGACCGGCGCCGACGGCCTCACCATGCGCGCCCTGGCCGACCGGCTCGGGGTCAAGGCCGCCTCGCTCTACAACCACGTCGCCGGCAAGGACGAACTGCTCGACGACCTCGCCGAGCTCGTCAACGCCGAGATCGACCTCGCCCCGCTCGACGACCCCGACTGGCGCGCCGGCCTCGACCGGTACGCGCGCGGCTACCGCGCCGTCTTCCTGCGCCACCCGCACACCATCGCGCTGCTCGCCCGCCGCCGGGTCGAGGCCGACCGCCAGCTGCGCACCTACGACGCACTGCTCGCCGCCCTCACCCGGGCGGGACTGGCCCCCGCGGACGCCGCCGAGGCCGCCGCGGCCCTCGACTACCTGGTGCTCGGCTCCGCCCTGGAGACCTTCGCCGCCGGCTTCACCCGCCCCGCCGCCGACTACGGCCCCCGCTACCCCGCCCTCGCCGGGGCCCTCACCGCCTCCGCCGAGCGCGGGGCCGACCTGGACGGGCGCGGCTTCGACCTCGCCCTGCGGCTGCTCCTGGACGGCCTGGCCACGCGGATCCCCGGGTCCGGCCGGGCCTGAGCCGCCCCGGGCCCCGGGGCAGCACCGGCCCGGACACGGC
>NZ_JBHWBW010000095.1:0-21300 GCF_042735675.1 Kitasatospora sp. NPDC059571 | reverse complement strand
GGATAGTGGGTGAGCGCGGCGGTGAAGTCGGCCATGGCGTATTCCAGCCGCCCCGCCTGCTGATGGACCTCGCCGCGGGATCCGAGTGCCAGAGCATTATCGGGGTCGATGGTGATGGCGGCGGTGAGGTCGGTGACGGCGTCTTCCAGCCGGCCCGCCTGCTGATGGACCTGGCCGCGGGATGCGAATGCCCAGGCGTTGTCGGGGTCGATGGTGAGGGCGGCGGTGAAGTCGGCGATGGCGTCTTCCAGCCGCCCCGCCTGCTGATAGACCTCACCACGTTGCTGGAGCGCTATCTCCAACGTCGGATCGACGGCGAGGGCTGCCGTAAGGTCGGCCAGAGCCTGCTCGTTGGAGTTGCGCAAGTTATGCACGGTGCCGCGAATTGCTAGGGCAACGGGAAGAGAAGAATTGAGGGAGAGGGCTCGATCGAGATCTGCAAGGACCCGGCCAATATTGACAAGATCATCGTTTTCAAATGCTTCCAGCAGCAAATGAAGGGCCCGGTAGGTGAAGGCCCAGGCACGGGCTAGAGAAGGCAAGCCTCCAGCGGTAAGAAGGGTGAGAGTTTCCACCGCCGGCGACGCAGTAGAGGCCGCCGTGCGAATTTGGCTGGCCCAGTTGGTGAGTTCCACACCATCGCTGTCTTGTCCAGCTTGGTTGAGCATTTCTGCCCACGCGGCCAAAGTATCTGACGCCTCGCCAGCAATGCGCGCTGTGCGCTCAAGAGCTACAGCCATATTTGACGGATCTGCGCACAACAGGTGATATGTCTCATCGAGCAGGTGTCGACGCCACACTGCATCACGACCAAAGTTCAAGATGGATAGACGCTGCTCGACAACCAGCCTTGCAGCAGCGTGGCTGTCGGCTAGGCGGACGTGGTCAGCTCTCCAGGCGCCAGGAACCTGTGTGCGTCGCTGGCGAAGCATGCTGGCACGCACCACGGCGTGGTACTGACGAAAGTCGCCGTTGCCAGCGACAAACGGTTGCCCCAACAGCCAGTCCCATGCAGTAGATTCGGCATCGGGAACGGCACAGGAGAAGATGTCGCGATTCAACCGTAGCGGCAATGCTGCCGCCAGAACCGTTTTTCGGTAATCTGGTTCTGTAATCCACTGAAGGAACCGGTCGACAGCGTCATCGACGATATCTGCGCCCACCCCAACGACATCGTCCACCGCACCCGGCCGGGTGTGAGCGAGAAGGGTAAGCAGAAGTGGCAGCCGCATTGACATTCGCAGAATTGCGTCTAGAACGTCGGGGTCACTTACACCACGGGCGGCGAGGAGCTCGCGGGCCTCGTGGTCGGTGAACACGTCCAGGGGGACATCCACTACGAATGACCGAAGCGCCCCCCACTTTTGCTCTTTGAGCTCATCCCGACCTGCCAAAACAAAGACTACTTCGAGTGGTAGATCGCCGAAGTCACCGTCGAGGATGCCGCGCAGCCACGAGTCAAGGAAGCGGCTCGTCAACTCCCAGGTGTCGAAGAAAAAGACGACTCGTCGGCGTGGGCTTCGGTCGCAGACCCGCCTGAGCTCGCCGACGAATGCCTGGCTGAGCGCGGCTTCCTCCGGCCCACTTGCCGGCCTTCGACGGCGCGCTGCGGCAATGAGGCGGTCCGCCCCTTGGGCAACGGCTTCTGGATTCGTCATTGCCGTGACGATGCTGGCTCCTGGCAGAGCGGAGGCCGCTCCCAGGGCTGCCTGGGTCACCAAGCGCGCTGGGAGCGAGGGTGCATCGCCGGTAGAGGACTGTTCTGGGATCAGACCAGAGGTAGCCTGCTGTGCACGGTGGTGCTGGTCGACTGCCTTGTCGAACTCCTTGAGGGGGCCGCACTGTTCGGCAAGTTGCCTTGACAGCGCGATGAGGGCTGACTCAACGCTCTCCACTTCGGCCTCGTCGACAAGCGCGGTCAGGCACCCTGCCCGTCGTGCAGCCTCTCGCCACTGTGCGAGGAGGGTCGATTTGCCGACCCCGCCCACACCTCGCACGTGGAAGAGAAAGTCTGCCGGCTCCGCGCCGTCATCCGGGTCTGGATCCTTGGCCAGGTTCTCCGCGAACAGAGCCAACTGGGCGCGTCGGCCAACGAACTGCGCCCCAGCGCGCCGCCGCAGAGCCTCCGCGCGCGAAAGGCGCCTCCGTGGCTGTGCCATCCCGCCCCCTTGTGAGCACGACCTGCCGACTGGCACGACGGTAGTGAACTAAGACCGACGCTGTCTGCGCCTTTGACAGGTCCGGCTAGCTCCCGCTAGGGATCGAACGGAGAATCACGCCCGGATTGGCGCACGACTGCCTCCGCTGGCCGCGGCGAGAGCATCCAAGGCCACCAGTGGAGCGGCCCGCACTCTTTCGAGGCGGGGGCGGCTCAGGCGTCAGACCCTAAGCCGTAGATCCGCGCCACGCGCCGCCTCCACTCCGCCGACCGCACGGGAGCACGCTTCAAGTGCTCCCGTGCCCACTCTTCGGGCGTGGGTGTGCGATCGCCGTAGGGGGAGTAGGCGGGATCCCTATCCCAATCTGCCCGGATGCCCTCACCCACCCTGGAACCCTTCCGCGGCAGCCCTGGCCATCTCGCGGTTCACGGCCAGGTCCTCCGCAACGCCGGCCGCAATAAGTGCCTCGGCAGGGGTGTGGCCGGCCCCGACGAACCGCCAGGCCGTCTCGGTGACCGTTCCGTTGTCCCAGTCGGCGAACAGCTCACGGGTACCGGCCGCGGCGCGGGTGTGTTCGGCTCGGTCGGCCCGCAGTTGGCCGTAGGTGGTGGAGTAGGCGCGGGTCTTGGTAAGGCAGTGGCCCCGGTAACCGAGCATGTGGGCCCAGGCGCGAAGGCGCAGGTGTTCGAGTTCGGGAAGGCCACCCAGACGCCAGGCAGTGGCGATCAGGGCACGCACGTGTGGTGTGACACGGAGGGCCTGGATCTCCGCCAGGGAGTCGATCCGCCGGTCGACGGCGCCGGCTGTCTCCACGCTCTTGGAGGTGTACTTGGCCACGTACGCCGCCACCGACTCATCCGTGATCCAGCCGCCGTCCCCGTCGGTGAGCGGGTGCGCGTCGAGCTGAGTGCCGAAGCGCAGCCGGGCGTCTCCGTACGCGGCAGAATCCGGCGGTACGAGGGCTACGACCGAGGCGGCCGAGCGGACGGTGTCCAGGAGGAGTTCGGTGGTGGCCCACTCCGGGGGCGGCGTACCGGGCCCGTCGGGTCCGTCGAGGCGGATGACGGCGTGGAAATGCACCGCCCCGCGCTTCTGGTACTCGGCGACCTTGGCAGCCGAGACCCGGACCAGGGTGCGCACAGCACTCCGGCCGACGCCGACCCGGGCGGCGATGTGGTGGTACAGGTTGTCCCGGAACGCCTTCCACAGCGCCGGGGCAGTGGCGTTCCACAACACGTGCCCGGGGTAGTCGTAGCAGTCGGCGCAGAGCGGCTGCCCGATCACGTCCGCGACGTCTGCATGGGCCATACCGCAGCCGCGCCGTCGTCCGTGGGCACACCTGCCACGCCGGACAGGGTGGCAGTCGCCGGAGCGATGGACCGCCCCGAACGACGGCGCGGTGAGGGTGACGAACAGCCGCGGGTGGGTGCGGACCGTGTCGGGCACACCCTTGCCGCCAGCCAAGCCCGCCCGCACCAGGTGGAAGGTGTCCCCGGAGTACTCGCGGGAGCAGGGTGCGCAGCGGGTGGCCCGGCGGTTGCGGCAACGGACGGCCAAGCGCCCGCCGGGCTCAGTGATGGTGGAGTAGTGACCCAGCACCTCACCGGTCGTGCTGTCGAGGGTGGTGCTGTGCCCGGCGAGGTAGACCGGTGCGGCACAGCCGCCGGTGGCCCGGATCTGTTCGATCCAGCGGTCCAGGTCCGGCATCTCGCCGAGACGGACGAGGTCGCGGTCGACGTCGGGAAGGCTGCGCAGCCGCGCCTCACGGTCGAGGTGGGCGCGGCGCGCGGCAGGGTCGGTCCAGGGGTTACTGCTGGACGTCATGGGGGGTGTCTCCATGGCCAGGGTTGGCCGGCTCCCGGTCGGACTGCCGGTAAGGCGGTACGACCGGGGGCGGCGTGGTCGGGTTGGAGGGTCCGGCGGCCGATGACTGGGCTGCCGGGGGTGGCTGGGCTGGCGTTCACGGGATCGCGGCCTTTCGGGGTGGGGTCAGGTGGCGTGGGTGAGTCCCTGGGCGAGCCAGGTGACGGCGGCGATGATCGGGTCGGTCCAGTGAATGCGGTCCAGGTAGATGCCGAGCAGGCCGACCAGGACGACGTGCCAGGTGCGCAGTTCACCGGAGCGCACGAGGAGGTAGGTGACGATGGCCAGGAGCACGATCACCAGGGCTGCGAGGGTCACAGGTAGACCCCTTCCTCGGAGTCGTCGGAGTCGTCGGCGGTGGTCAGGCCGGGCCAGGCGGGGGCGAGGTGTGCGTACTTGCGGGCGGCGCGCCGGGCCTGGTCCGGGACGACGTGGATTGAGCGGGCCCGCAGCCACTGGCCGTCGTCCCCCGCGGTGATCGCGACACCCTGTTCGGCGAGCGTGATCCGCTGTGCTGCGTCCAAGGCGTCCTTGCTGAGGTCGCCGAGGGCCATCTCCGCCGTACCAGGGTCGCTGACGCGGTGGCAGACGCGGCCGGCCAACTGCGCCCGCAGGGCGGTGACTCCGGGACCGAGGTCGGAGCCGACCCGTTGGCCCGCGATCACCAGGTGGACCCCGAGGGCGGCGCCGAGCTGGGCGAGTCGCAGCAGGTTGGTGGAGACCTCTCCGACCTCTGCCTTCTCTTCCCGTGTCGCCATCAGGTACAGCTCCGCGACCTCGTCGACGATCAGCACGATCGGTACCTTGCGGAGCTTCGCGGGCAGCTCCCAGATCGACCGGGCGCCAACCGACCGGCACAGCTCCATCCGCGCCTCAGCCTCAGCAACCAACTCGGCGAGCAACTGCGCAGCCTGCGCCCGGCTCGCGGCGAGGGCGGACAACCGTGCCTCGAACAGGGACAGTTCCATGCCGCCCTTGAGGTCGATCCCGAACAGCGCCACCCGCTGCGGTGCGAGCTGCTTGACCAGCGAGGCGATCAAGGTCGACTTGCCCGAGCGGGTCGCGCCGACGATCAGCCAGTGCGGGGCTGTCCGGAAGTCGATCACCCACAGCCGACCGTCCTCCAACAGACCCACCAGCGCCCGCAGCAACACGGGCCGCGTGCTGTGCGGCACGGACGGTGCGGCCAGTGGGTCCCAGGCCAGCGCGGTCACCCGAACGAATCCCCGCGCATCCGAGGTCACCCGCACCGCGTGAACCCGCCAGGCGTGCACAACGGCGTCCACCACCACCGCGAACTGCTCCGGCACCTGTCCCGGATGCAGCCGCACCACCACCTCCAGGCCTCCGCGCCGCAACTTCGGTGCTCCCAACCGGGGCGGGACCGGTCGGAGCGGATCGCCCTTGACGACCATCTCTCCGAACAGCGCCCGCGCCGGCCGACGGGGAACCGCCAGGCCCACCGCCGTGGTCAGCCGCCGCCAGGTGAGCAACATCCGAAGCACGGTGGCCGGGTACCCGAGCAGGCACCACCACACGTACGGGTAGGAACGGCGCAGGGTGGGACCGACGGCCATGACGACGAGGACCAGGGCGAGCAGCACCACCCACAGGAACTGCACCGCCATCAGCCCATTCCCCCGTTCTCAGCCGCCGCGTTGTGCGCCTCGGTCTCCAGGTCCCGAGCGAGCCCGGCCGCCTCCTGCGCCTTCGAGGCGATCTCCACGAAGAGCTGCGTGCCCGTGTCGTCGGGGGCGAAGGGGTCGATGTCGTCGCTGAGATCGGACAGCTCCCACAGCAGGCAGCGCAGTCGCACCCTGGTCTGTCCGCTCACGCGTCACCGCCCTTGCGCCCAGTGGCGGAGGTGGCGGCCGGGGCCGGTGCGGCGGGAGCGGGGGTGATGGCGTCTGCGCGGAAAGACAGGCCGTGCCTGTCACCCATCGCCCACGAGAAGGCGACCAGGCCGGTCACCGTGACGCGCACGCCTTCGACCACGCCCACCGGTTCACCGTGGACGCTGATCTCGATCACCGAGGCCCGCCGGCCTTCCTGCCGCACCGCGACGCCGACGGTGTAGACGGTGAGCCCGTCCTTGTTCTTCTTGACCTCACCGGTCTCCCGGTTGGCCAGTCGTGCTTCCGGGGCGACGATGCAGGTCATCGTGCCGAGCCGGGTTCCGTCCACGGGAATGGACTGCATGGGTACACCCTCCTCAGGGCAGCAGAGGTCACGTGACGCTAATCGTCAAACGTACTTACCTTTGCTGCGCCGATGATGCGTCGCCTTGACGCTTCAGCGCAAGGGATTCATGCTTACGTTTAACGGCTTACAGTCGATGACAGACTCAGAGATGCCGCCCGAGCTGGGCAAACACCGAGCCCCACACTCCAAAAACTTCTCGATACGACGAAGCGGGCCAACCCCCAGCGCCCGCACACCCGAGGTGCGACGACATGGCGATCATCCGAAACGAGGCCCTGCACAAGCAGGTCGCCAGAGCGATGCGACAGTCCATCAGCTCCGGCGAGTGGCCGCCCGGCACCAAGGTCCCCACCGAAACCGAGCTCGCTACCCTCTACGGCGTCTCCCGACCAACCGTCCGCCTAGCCGTCGCAGCGCTGCGCACCGAAGGCCAGTTGGACGTGACACAGGGCCGGGGCACCTTCGTCCGCGCCACCGCCCATGGACCAACCTCGACCGTCGACCAGGCCATCACTCAGCACGGCAGCCGGTTCGAGACTTCCACCGACTCCTGGTTCAGCGACAGCGAGCAGCCAACCGTCTACCGCACCCGTACGGACACCGTGACCGGCCCGTGGCTCGACATGGAGACCGGTGAACTCCTGATCGGCTGCGACCGGTTGATTGTCGCTCCCAACGATGGCACCCGGGCTCTGCACCGCCTCTGGCTTCCCATGGAACGCGTCGAGAGCACCCCGCTCGCAAAGACACCAGCGGTTACCCCCGCCAAGGCCTACGCCATCCTCAGCACCGCCGGCCACCAACTGACGTGGCGCGAGCAGGTCAGCGCCCGAGTACCGCAGCCGGACGAGCGCGAAACCCTAGGACTGACCGAAGCTTCCGTTCTCCTCGTCGTCCACCGCGTCACCTGCGACCGAGCCGACGGCCGACCACTCATGCTCGAAGAGACCCGCCTCGGAGCCGAAACAGCCGCCCTCGCCTATGCCATCGAGGCGCGGCGCGAACCCAAACGACCACGCCAGGCAGCCACCTGCTGACAGCTTCAGCCACCGCAGTCGACCTTGGGTACCGGATACCGGCCAGACCCAGGGCAGTCGCATATCTTCTCTACTTACTCAAGGGCGCGCTACGCGCGCCGCTGCCTCGCCTCGGCGGCCGACGCCGGGCGTGCGGGCTGGCGCCCGGTCCCGGCGCGACCGCCAGAACGGGGCAGCAGAGTGGCTGAGGCCGGCGGCTCCACGGTCTTACCCACCTGCCAGGCCCGGGACCCGCGCCGGGCACGAACGGGGGGCCACTCGGCCACATTGCGGCCAGGTCCAAGACCTGCCCGAGATCGCGGGCAAGCTTACGGCCCCCCGATCATGCCCGGCCCCAGACCAGACAGGACACCGGCCAAAACCGCTCCGCCGCCTCTTATTCAGCCCTGTCATGCCATCAGCAAGTTACGCAAAAGCACCGCAACCGGGCTAGCGCTACTGCAAGCTTGGCAGCACACGTCGCCACCTGCGCGACGTGCAGGCTTCGCGCAGGTGGCAACGGACAGCACGAAGGTTTGCGCAGCTGAGCGATAGGCCAAGAACTAGACCATCCGGCGCCGGCCAGTTGTCCCACAGTTGGGACCGGCCGCTGAGAGGGGACGCCCGTGGCAACGCAGACTCGGATGACTCGCGCACGCTTGTACGCGCTAATGGACGCCTTTGAGGCAGACGTGCGTCAGATGCTGATGCGATACGTGCTTGATCATCTTGGTGAAGCCGAGGCACTAGGTGCCAGCTACGAGCGTGCTGCCGATCGGCGCCAGACAGACGCTGGCGAAGATAACGTGCCTATCGTCGATTATCTTGACATGCGCGACGCATACGATCTCCTGAACCGGCATCGAGACGCCTTGCCTGTCGAACTCGCGCGAGAGGTACGTGACGGTACGCCGCGAATGGACACCCTGGTTCCCATTCGGAACCGAGTAATGCATGGACGCCCCCTCCATACAGGGGATGCCGAAAGTGCCACAAGTGCATCGAGTGAATTCACGAGTCGCTTCTGGGTTTCACTGCGCGATACTCTCGATCGACTGAGGGTTGACCCTTCCTGGGAACCCGCCTTTAATGGCGTCGACCGTAAATACTCTGACAAAATCCTACACAATCTCCCCGTTTCCGATTTTGACGAAACTGGACTCGTAGGGCGCGGGCAAGATTGTACAGACATCGTCAAGCACCTCCTGAAAAGGCGCGAGCCCATGCTGACGATTACCGGCGAGGGTGGAATTGGCAAAACCGCCCTAGCCCTCAATGTCGCCTACGCGCTGCTCGATAATCCAGATTCGCCATACGAGTGCATCCTGTGGACATCCCTCAAGACTGAACGCCTTACGGCCAATGGGGTCGTTGAAATTGCGGACGCGGTCCGCGATATCACCGGCGCGACTCAGAATCTTGGCCGCGTGCTGGCGGATGACTTCTCTGGCGGCGCTTCGGAACTCGCAGAAGCGCTGGACGGCGTCAACACGCTGCTAATTATTGACAATCTGGAAACTGTCACCGGGAGTGAGATCGTCGCTCTCTACGAGACACTCCCCGATAGCGTCACATACCTAATGACCAGCAGAATTGGCGTGGGCCAGATAGAAAGAAGGATTCCCCTACAGCCCCTTCAGCTAAAAGATGCCGAGAGGCTATTCCGGGCATTTGCCAACGCACGGGGCGGCAATGCTTCTTTCCTGGCCAGACTAAAGAAGGAAACCATTGGGGAGATTCTTTCCAGGCTCCGCTATAGTCCACTTGCAATCCGATGGTACATCCTTTCCGTAGAATCTGGACGTGAGCCGCGCCCTACGCTGACAAGCCAAGACGAGCTCATCGAATTCTGCGTCCGATCCGTCTACGACGCCCTGAGTTCAACTCCCCGATCGATCCTGTCAACACTCTACGCGCTTGATAGGACGGCAACATTTGATGAGATAGCAGTACTCACCGATGTCGCCATCGATGATCTCCGCCGCGCTGTTCACGAGCTACTCAATGGCTCACTAGTCGCAACACGGCCCGACCCGGAGAATGAGCTCGTTTCGCGGGTTCAGCTCACCGAGGCAGCCCAGCACTTCCTTAGAAGAGTTTCACCGCCCAACGCGTCTGACGTCACCACCACTCTTCTTCGCGAGCAAGAATTCCGGCGGGCGGAAGAGATCCGTCGCACCGATGAAATGAAGCGGCAACTTGCCCCCAATGTGGTGCGCGTTCGATCCACGAACGACGAGCCAACTGCCCACCTGCTGCGACTCGCACTTGCACAATCACGCGCCGGAGCTCTTGACAAGGCAAGATCCTTCATCGACCGAGCTCGGGCTCTAAATCCGGAGTACTGGGAGGTAAATCGCGTAGAAGCATTTATCCTCTCCCAGAGAGATCAGGTTGATCAGGCAACCTCCCTCTATCGATCCGCGCTTCGCCAAGCAGACGAAGCAGGAAAGCCTATTGTTTCCTACTACTTTGCCGGCCACTTGGCCGGCCGGGCACATGACGTAGCCTCGGCGCTACCGCTCGCTAAAGAAGCGCACGATAATCTCGCGACTCCAGATACTGCACAACTCCTGGGAAAGGTTCTCCTGTGGAGCCGAAAGTACGAGGAGTCTCAGATCTACCTCGAATGGGCGCTAGACAACCTAGAAGGTCGAGGGAAGCTTCGCCTCATCATCCTAACAACCCTAGTCGACTCATGGCGACGCTGGTCAGAGTCCCTGCTAGATGAGGATCGGCGCCCCTTGGAAGCAGCTGTGAAGGCCGCGGCCGGATTCTCTCTCGGACTTTCAGAAATTGATTCGGGCGCATGGGATATTCGACTGGCCGAGAATTCTCTTGAGAGTGCCGTCATGTTCCTCCGTGCAGCCACAGAAACCGGGGTCTTCCCTGGATCATGCCGTCCCGACGCGCTGAGGATACTTAAGGGCGTTAAGAGAAATTCGGCACTATTCGAGCGGTGCGCATCGTGGCGATTTTTCCCCGGCCGCATTGGGAAACTTCACAGGACGCACGAAGTGTCGCCCGACATCAAGGAATTGTGCGAAGAGCTGGTCAATATTTCAACTCCGTCGAGCCCGACGCAAGACGACCAGCCATCTCAGTTGGGAATAATTTCAAATTGGCGAGGAAATTACGGGTTCATCGCTCATCCAGAATTTCCAAACGGGATCTTCTTTCCGGCCTCTGCGGTGGCGGAGTTGAGCGGAACCCGAGGGGAGTCGGTTGACCTGAAGGGGTGCCGCGTTCTCTTTGAGCTTGATGAGTACGGCAAGGGTGACAGGCCGCGGGCCGGCAATGTGGTCCTCCAGTGGGACTAGCCACATAGCGCATGCCTTCTTCAGGGATACACGAGACCGAAGCTTGGCATCAGAAAAGTCGCTTGATTCTCCGTAACTGCTTACGATAGCCGGGCCTGGGTACTATGGCTTGCCCAGGCCCGGCCGGTCAGCAACAAACCCTTCCAGCGCACTCATTGATCGGATGACTAAGCTGGGGTTGCAAACGGTGCGACCGGCCGTAATCTCGCTGCTTCGGGCGGATGTCAACGGCGAACGACGCCTCGCTCTGTCGAATAACAGCTGAGCGGGCTCAATGATCAAGCGACTAACACGGAATGGCAGGACTCGGAAAGCCACTAATGTCTGCAGCTCCGGGCCCTGGCCTCCAGAGGCAGGTGCTTAAGGTCGAATCCTACCGAGCTGCTGGTACCTCAACGTCGTACCCATCGGGCAAGGGCATCGCCCGAAGATTCGCCCCGCTAGCCCATTTCCACGCTCCCCGCCCAGCAGTCTCCGGGTTCAGCTCACCTCATAACGGCGCGCATCCTCCACGATCGCCCGCAGCACCCTCCCAAACCGCTGCCAACCCGCCGGCACCCCGACCAGCCGCACCCACCCCTGCCCCGCAGCGTCCGTGTCCGCCACCGCCCGCAACTGTTGGCGCTCCACGCCGCAGGCAGCTAAGGCGACGTTCAGCCCCTCCGCGGCATCCCGGGCCTCTCGCCACCCGGCCGCGTAGTCGACCCCTGGCAACCACATCCACGAGTCCGGGTCCAGGTCCCCGAAGAGGTCGTCATCGCTGTCCAACAGCCCATCATCTCCTTCAATTTGCAGTCCAGCGGGCCCCCTTTCGTGCACAGACATGCCGACGCGCCCGATACCATCGGCATCGGGTTAACTCCCACCGGACCACCCCAGGCCCCGCGAAGGAAACGGGGTGGTCCGGCAAGTCTTCAGTTGTGATCACGCCCAGCAGGGCAGCGCGATGTCGTTCTCACCGCCCACCAGTCGTCTTCGGGGCGCGGATGAAGACCGAGTGGCCGGCCCAACGTGATGCGGTCCCCTCCCCCTCGATCAGGTAGACCGTCAGCGACCACGCACCATGTCGCAGCAGCGATGCGGTGATCACCTCGTTGGCCCCGGGGCCGATCAGGCACCCTTCCGCGTATGCACGCTGCTGCTGCCCCATCCGGCACTGCCGAAGGGCAGCCACAAGAGCCTCGGCCGCCTCGGACAACCCGGCGAAGCGCGTACACGGCATGACGCCGTCGAACTCGGCCGTGACCGAGAGCCAAGCCGGAGCAACCGCAGAGGCGAAAGAACCACCGACCCTGACCGGACTGGTCATGCCGCCGTCTCCCCTGCTCGGCAAGGATGCCGCTGGTGCACACCGACCTTCCGGCCGCCGACGACGATGAACCGCGCCGCTCCCCTCCGGAGCCCCGCGCCGCAGTAGAAGCAGCGCGCCACCTCCACCCGCGCCGACCGATTGATCCACTTCACGACTCACCTTCCGCCGGGGCGATCAACGCCCACACGAACTTCCCGACGCCTCCGGGCCGCGGCGAGCAGCCCCACTCCGCTGCGAGCGACTCGACCAACCACAGCCCCCGCCCCGACTCGTCGTCGCTGCCGACCGCTGGCCGTACCGCCGGTCGATCCCTGCTCGCGTCGTGCACTTCGAGGCGCAGCCGAGCCGCCACCATTTCGAAGCGGACGGCGATCAACCGCCCGGGGGGAACACAGGCGTGTTCGATCGCGTTGGTGGCGAGCTCCGAGAGCACCAACTCACCAACCGGCAGCACCGCGTCACCGCTGGCGGTCTTGGCAAGGAACTCTCGTAACAGGCTGCGAGCCACGCCCACGGATCTCCGCTGGCGGGGCAACCAACTGAAGGTCGCCCCCAGCAGAGCGCCGCCGCTGTCAGCAGCCAAGTCAGACGTGATCACCTTCGCACCGCCCTCCGATGCCGTTCGCGAAGCGGCTCGACACGCGTTCTTGATGGCACGTCAGAACGCTAAGAGGATGGGAAGGGGACAACCCGGAAAATTCTTCCGGGGCTGGGAGGACGGGGACCGCCATGGTGGAGCCATGCGTGGGATGACTGAGATGTTGAGCTTCGGCGAACGCGTCGCCTGGTACCGCCGGCGCCGAGGGATGCCGCAGGAGGTACTGGCAGGCCTCGTCGGGCGGACCGCCGACTGGCTGAGCAAGGTGGAGAACGGCCGCATCGAGCTGGACCGGCTCTCGGTCATCAAGACCTTGGCGGACGCCTTGGACATCCAGCCCGGCGACCTCATCGCCGAGCCGTCGCTCCTGGACTGGACGGCCGACGCCCAGGGCGGGACGGTGCCGAGGCTGCGCGAAGCCCTGATGGACTACAAGCAGATGTCCTCACTGCTGGCACCCGCCTCGGGCGAGGAGCCCCCTGACCTGGACATCCTGCGCGCAGACGTCGGTACGGCCTGGTCCGCGTACCAGGACGCCAGGTACGCGCGGGCCACTCGTCTGATCCCCGGCATCCTCGAAGAGGCCCAGCGCGCGGTACGGACTCACGAGGGCGACGAGCAGCTCCAGGCGAAGGCACTCCTTGCTATGGCCTACCAGGGCGCGGCCATGGTACTCACGAAGATCGGCGAGGCCGATCTTGCCTGGATGGCCGCGGACAGGGGGTTGGCAGCCGCCCAGGGATCAGGCGATCACGTCGTGATCGGCTCGCTCTTCAGGTCGGTCTCGCACTGCCTGTTGGCCAACGGTCGGCCCGAGGCTGCCAAGGAGCTGATCGCGGACTCGACCGGCTACCTGAAGAGCGGACTCGCCTCCGCCTCTCCGACCTACCTCTCGATCTACGGCACGCTGTTCCTCGTCGGGTCGATGGCCGCCGCCCGGCTCGACGATCGCAGCGCGGTCCGCGAGTTCCTCACAGAGGCGGACCAAGTCGCCCAGCGCCTCGGTCACGACGCCAACCACATGTGGACGGCGTTCGGACCGACCAACGTCGCCATCCACCGTGTGTCGACGGCCATGGAACTGGGAGACGTCCAGGTCGCCGCAGACCTGGGACCGCGCGTCGACCCGTCGATGCTGCCGCTGGAACGCCGTGTGCGCCACACCCTCGAACTCGCCCGCGCCTACAGTGCGCAGAACCGCACGGACGAGGCCCTCGCACTTGTCCTGGACGCCGAGGAACTGGCCCCCGAGCAGGTGCGCTACCACCTCATCTCACGGCGCCTGGTGACGGCATGGGTCCGCCAGCAGCGCGGGAAGCCCAGCCACCAGCTCGCGAGCATCGCCCAGCGCCTCCACATCGTGGGCTGATCCTTCCCGACGGCTAAGGTCTTTCGCATGAGCGACTCCGAAGTCAGCGAGGCCGTAGCGCAGCCCCGGACCGCCGCCGGCGCACTGTTCTTTGACGAGACCGGCCGGGTGCTCCTGGTCAAGCCCACCTACAAGCCCGGCTGGGAGATCCCCGGCGGCTACATGCACCCCGGCGAGACCCCGAGCGAGGCCGCCGCCCGAGAGGTCCAGGAGGAGCTCGGCATCACCCCGCCGATCGGGCGTCTCCTCGTCGCTGACTGGGCTCCCCACCCGACCGAGGGCGACAAGCTTCTCTTCGTCTTCGACGGCGGCACGCTCTCCCCCGAGTGGCTCGCCAAGATCAACCTCGACGGCGTGGAGATCGGGGAGTACGCCTTCCACGGCGTCGACCAGTTGGACGCCCACCTCATCCCCCGTCTGGCCCGCCGCGTCCACGCTGCCTGCACTGCTCGCACGACCGCCGCGACCGCCTACCTGGAGAACGGGGTACCGCTCACCTAACTGCCGGGACGATCGCAGCGCGGCTGTCCATCTTGGTGGTCGCGCCCATTGATGCAGCGAATGACGCGTACGTGCTCAGGGTCTAAGCGGCTCAGGTCACACGGCCAGCGCCCCTAGTGCGCGGAGCTATTGCGGTCCTTGAAGCTCTGGGCAGCAGCCCGCATCTCGGCGGAAAAGCAGTCGGGGTTCTGCAGCACCAGGGATGGTCTCCGGGATGAACGAGCGGGGCTCGGCTGCGTGTCTATCACGGGAGAATCCTGCCTAGGTTGGGCTACAGGCTCAACCTGTTCGACAAGCCAGATGAGCACCACCGATGGCGCGCCCCGCTCCGCAACAACCCCGCCCGATGCACACCGAACCGCCAGAGATCGGATCGAACCGAAGATCGTCATCGGCCTCGTCGGCCATCAAGGCGAACGCCCTCACCAGGGGCTCACAGCCGCGCTCAGTCAGCGAATTCCGAGCAGGCACCAGCCGGCCAACGAATCGAGCCCTCCCCCGGCAGCCAGGGAAGGGCTCGACGCGCGTCTGCGGAAGCTACCCGCAGATCAGAAGGACCGGATCAGAGCAGACCCAGCGCAGGCATCAGGTAGTAGAAGGCGAACACCGCCGACACCGCGTACATCGCGATCGGGACCGAGCGCCACTTGCCGTCGGCCACGCGCAGGATGCAGAACATGATGAAACCAATACCCAAGCCGTTAGTGATTGAGTACGTAAACGGCATCAGGACGATGGTCAGGAACGCCGGGATGGCGATCGTGTGGTCGGCCCAGTCGATCTCCTTGATGGAGTTCGCCAGGATCAGGAAGCCGACGGTGACCAGCGCCGGGGTCGCCGCCTGGGCGGGGACCATGGTGGCCAGCGGGGCGAGGAAGAGCGCCACGAGGAAGAGCGCACCGGTGACGATCGAGGCGAAGCCCGTGCGGGCGCCCTCGCCGACGCCCGCGGTGGACTCGACGTAGCAGGTGTTGGCGGAGCAGGAGGTGGCGCCGCCGGCCGCGGTGGCGATGCCGTCGACCATGAGGATCTTGTTGATGCCGGGCAGGTCGCCCTTGGCGTCCAGCAGCCGGGCCTCGTCCGCGACGCCGAGGATCGTGCCCATCGCGTCGAAGAAGCAGGACATCAGCACGGTGAAGGTGAAGAGCACACCGGTGAGGATGCCGACGTGGTGGAAGCCGCCGAACAGGCTGACGTGGCCGACCAGGCCGAAGTCGGGCGCCGCCACCGGGTTGCCCGGCCAGGTCGGCACGGTCAGGCCCCAGGCCTGGCCGAGGCCGGCGACCTGCTCGATGACCAGGGCGACCGCGGTGGAGACCACGATGCTGATGAGGATGGCGCCGGGCACCTTGCGGACCAGCAGCACCAGGGTGAGCACCAGGCCGAGCACGAAGACCAGGACCGGCCAGCCCAGCAGGTGGCCGGTGCCGCCGAGCTGGAGCGGCACGGTGGTGTGGGCGGCGTCCGGGATCCGGCTGACGAAGCCGGAGTCGACCAGGCCGATCAGGGCGATGAACAGGCCGATGCCGATCGCGATGGCCTTGCGGAGCCCGAGCGGGACGGCGTTCATGACCCGCTCGCGCAGGCCGGTGGCGACCAGCACCATGATCGCGAGGCCGGCCAGCACGACCATGCCCATGGCCTCGGGCCAGGTCATCTTGGGTGCCAGCTGGAGGGCGACGATGCTGTTCACGCCGAGGCCGGCGGCGAGCGCGATCGGCACGTTGCCGATCACGCCCATGAGCAGCGTGGTGAGACCGGCGGTGAGGGCGGTCGCGGTGACCAGCTGGCCGCCGTTCAGGTGCGCGCCGGTCATGTCCGTGGCGTTGGCCAGGATGATCGGGTTCAGCACCAGGATGTAGGCCATGGTGAAGAACGTGGCGATACCGCCGCGGATCTCGCGGGGCAGCGTGGAGCCGCGCTCGGAGATGCGGAAGAAGCGGTCGAGGGGGCCGGCGGGGGGCGCGGGCACGGGGGCGGTGGGCGCGTCGGCCACGCGGGTCGACTGGGCCTGCGGAGACATGCGGGGTCCTCGTCGGGTGGGGGCGGAGGAGGAGGGACCGGGGCTTCGCTGGCCAGGTCCGCCCGGCGGTGTGCGGGCGGCCCGATGACTCGCCGGTAACCGACCGGAATGCCCAGTATGACTTTTTCGCTCGTGCACGCGCCATCTTCGCGCGTAGAAGCGGCCCCTTACGCCGCCCGGGCCCCGTGGGCGCGGCCACGGGCGCCACCCCTGCCGGGGCCGACCGCCGCCCCCGTACGCTAGGGGCCATGCCCAAGACCCCGCTGCACCCCTCGCCCCCGCCGCTGGAGGCCGACGACGTCGCCATCGTCGGCGGCGGCACGGTGCTGTGGTTCATCGCCTTCGTGGTGCTGCTGCCGTTCCACTCCACGCTCTCCGACCACGGCCACGGCAGCTGGCCGTGGATCTGCCTCTCCGGCGGGCTGCTCGGCCTGATCGGCCTCTGGTACTGCCGCGCCCGCCGTGACGCGATCCGCCGGGCCCGCGCCGCCGAGGCCGTCGAGGGCGAGGCCGAGGGTCCCGCCACCCGTCTGGACTGATCCCGCCGGAAGCGGGACAGCACCGGGCAAATCGCCCACATAGAGTCGTGCCATGACGCAACCCGCGGAGGGCACGGCCGAGACGGGGCAGCCCGGCGCTGCGGCGCGTCCCGGCGGGCTGACCGGGGCCGAGGTCGCCGAACGGGTCGAGCGCGGGCTGGTGAACGACGTCCCCGTCCGCTCCAGCCGCTCCGTCCAGGAGATCGTCCGGGCCAACGTCTTCACCCGGTTCAACGCGATCATCGGCGTCATGTTCGCGATCATCCTGGTCGTCGGCCCGATCCAGGACGGCCTGTTCGGCCTGGTCATCGTCGCCAACACCGCGATCGGCGTGATCCAGGAACTGCGCGCCAAGCGGACCCTCGACAGCCTGGCGCTGGTCGGCGAGGCCCGCCCGCGGGTGCGCCGGGACGGCGTGGAGACCGCGGTGGCCACCGCCGCCGTGGTGCTCGACGACACCGTGCTGCTGGCGCTCGGCGACAAGGTCGTGGTGGACGGCGCCGTGGTCGAGACCGACGGGCTGGAGATCGACGAGTCGCTGCTCACCGGCGAGCCCGACGCCGTCCTCAAGCGCCCCGGCGACCAGGTGATGTCGGGCAGCTTCGTGGTGGCCGGCTCCGGCGCCTTCACCGCCACCCGGGTCGGCCGCGAGGCCTACGCCGCCCGGCTCGCCGAGGAGGCCGCCCGGTTCACCCTCGTCCGCTCCGAGCTGCGCAGCGGCATCGACGCCATCCTGCGGTTCATCACCTGGCTGCTGGTGCCGACCGCGATCGGCCTGGTGGTCAGCCAGCTCGCGGTGGAGCGGCACGACTGGCAGGAGGCGGTGCGCCGGATGGTGGCCGGCATCGTGCCGATGGTGCCCGAGGGGCTGGTGCTGCTGACCTCGGTGGCGTTCGCGATCGGGGTGGTGCGCCTCGGCCGCAAGCAGTGCCTGGTGCAGGAACTGCCGGCGATCGAGGGGCTGGCCCGGGTGGACACCGTCTGCCTGGACAAGACCGGCACGCTCACCGAGGGCGGCATGGACCTGCGCGAGCTGCGCCCGCTCGCCGACGGCGGCCCGGCGTACGGGGGGCGGCCCGCGCTCCAGGAGGTGCTGGCCGCGATGGGCGGCGCGGACGCCCGGCCGAACCCGTCCATGCAGGCCGTGATCAACGCCTACGGAACCCCGCCCGACGGCCGCTGGCGGGTGGTCGACTCGCTGCCGTTCTCCTCGGCACGCAAGTGGAGCGCGGTACGGCTGCGCGAGCCGCAGGGCGGCGAGGCGGGCTGGCTGCTCGGGGCGCCGGACGTCCTGCTGCCGGCCGGCCACCCGGCGCTCGCCGCGGCGGACGACCTGGGCACCCAGGGCCTGCGGGTGCTGCTGCTGGGCCGCTCGCCGCACCCGCTGGACGCGCCCGGCCTCGCCGCCGGCCTGGAGCCGCTGGCCCTGGTGGTGCTCCAGCAGCGGGTGCGCGCCGACGCCGCGGACACCCTGCGCTACTTCGAGGGCCAGCAGGTGCGGGCCAAGGTGATCTCCGGCGACTCCGCGGTGTCGGTGGGCGCGGTCGCCTCCCACCTCGGGCTGCCGGGCGCCGATCGGCCGGTGGACGCCCGGACCCTGCCCGAGGAGGACGCCGCCGAGCTGGCCGAGGTCGCCGACCGCACCTCGGTGTTCGGCCGGGTCACCCCGCAGCAGAAGCGCGAACTGGTCGCCGCCCTCCAGTCGCGCGGCCACACCGTGGCGATGACCGGCGACGGCGTCAACGACGTGCTCGCACTCAAGGACGCCGACATCGGCGTGGCGATGGGCACCGGCAGCGACGCCACCCGGGCGGTGGCGCAGATCGTGCTGCTGAACGACTCGTTCGCCACCCTGCCGTCGGTGGTCGCGGAGGGACGACGGGTGATCGGGAACATCGAACGGGTGGCGAACCTCTTCCTGGTGAAGACGGTCTACTCGGTGCTGCTCGCCCTGCTGGTGGTCTTCACGCACGTGCCGTACCCGTTCCTGCCCCGGCACTCCACCGTGCTGTCGACGCTGACCATCGGTGTGCCGGCGTTCTTCCTGGCGCTGGCGCCGAACAACGAGCGGGCCCGCACCGGGTTCGTCCGACGGGTGCTGCGGCTGGCGGTGCCGGGCGGGGTGATCGCCGGCGCGGCCACCTTCACCTCGTACATGCTGGCGCGGGCCGACCACTCGACCGACCTGGAGGCGGACACGAGCGTGGCCACCCTGACGCTGTTCCTGGTGGCGCTCTGGGTGCTGGCCATCGTCGCCCGGCCGTACACCTGGTGGCGGCTGCTGCTGATCGGGGCGATGGGCGGGGCGTTCGCGCTGGTGCTGATGGTGCCCTGGCTGTCCGACTTCTTCCAGCTCCAGCTGGTCGGCTGGCGCGGGCCGCTGCTCGCGGTGGTGGTGGCCGGGATCGCCGGGGTGCTGCTGGAGGTGACCTGGCGGGTGGTCGTGCTGCGGACGGAGCCGGCCGGCGGGCGGTCTCAGCCCTCGTAGTCGCGGGCGTTCAGCAGCTCGTACGCCCGGTCGGGCTCGGCGAGCGCGGCGAGCACCTCGAAGCGCCGGTGCCACTGCCCGACCGACCAGGCGAGGCCCGCGGCCAGGCCCTCCGGGGTGGCCGCGTGCAGCAGCCCGGGCACCGGCGGGACCTCGAACTCGTCGTCCTCGTCGCCGCTCTCGGCGTCCTCCGGGTCGTACGGCAGCTCGGGGGAGGCGGCGGCCGCGTCCCAGCGCCAGTCGACGTGCGCCTCGCCGCCGTCCGGGGCGACGACCAGAAGCTCCTCGTGCTCCTCGTAGGCGACCGGGCAGCCCGGCAGCAGCTCCCGCACGACGGCGGGGACGCGGTGCAGGGTGCCCTCGGAGAGCACCCGGCCGCCGGCCACCTCACTGGCCAGCGAGACGTGCAGCCGCTCGGCGAGGGCGGCGGCGAGCTCCGGCGCGACCGGCAGCACCGGGTGGTCGTGCAGCAGCGCCACCAGGTCGGGGGCGTCCGCGACGACCGCGTCGGCGGCGTCGACGATCACCGTGGCGTCCGGCCGGCGGCCGGTCTCCGGGTCGAGCGGGGCGAGCGCGCGGACCTCCTCCGGCGGCCCGATCCGGTCGGCGGGCAGGCCGGCCAGCGCGGTGTGGATGCCGTGCAGCTGGCGGTGGGTGACCTCGGAGGCGTCGTCGACCAGGCGGTCCAGCAGCTCGTCCGGCCCGTGCCGCTCGGCGAGCAGGGCGGCCAGCGTGGTGCGCACCCCGAGGGCGTGCAGGAACTGATCGTCCAGTGTGGTGCGGGCCTCGTCGTACAGACCGCGCAGCAGCGGGTCGGCGCCGGCCGCGCGCAGCCCGGCGGGCTCGCGGCCGTCCAGCACCGGGTGGTCGCGCAGCCACCAGGCGGTGTACGGCGGGAGGTCGGCGTACCGGCCGTCGGGGAGCAGGGTGCGGACGGGGTCGACCACGGCGGAGCGGTAGGGCGGCCGGGCGAGGACGGCGAGCGCCTCCGGCCAGGCCCGGTCGTCGACCAGGTCGAGGTCGCGGACGGCGAGCAGCTCGGCGGCGACCGGCGGCACGCCGAGTTCGCCGCTGTCGTCGCTGTGCAGGGCCTCCAGGACGTCCTCGCACCACTCGGCGAGGCCGTCGGGCGCCTCGTCGATCAGCCCGGTGGGGGCGCCGCCGGCGGCGCGGTCGGCGGGCACGGTCGGGTCGAGCCGCTCCAGGTCGTCCGGGTCCAGGACGACGTCCTCGGCGCGGACCAGCACGAAGCTCCCGAGCGCGCCGGCGGCGGCCAGCACCTCGGGGCCCCAGCGCTCCAGCAGGTCCTCGTCGACGTAGGCGGCGTCGCCCTCGCGGGCCAGCGCCGCGAGCGGGCTGTCCGGCAGGATCAGCTCGCCGGCCCGGGTGAGCTCGCCCTCGTCGTCCGGCAGCGCCAGGCGGGCCAGCCAGGGGTGGTCGCCGGGCGCCGCGGCGGCGGCCCTGACCAGGGCGAGCACGGCGTCGGCGAGGTCCACGGCGGCGTCGAAGTCGTCCTCGCCGAGCTCCAGCGAGCGGGCGACCGCGGCGTGCACCTCGGGGGTGTCCAGCACCCCGGCCGGGGTGGCGGTGGCGGCGCCGAGCTTGGCCAGCAGCGGGTGGGCGGCCTCGGGGTGGGCCAGCCGCAGGTCGAGCAGGCCGAGCGCCTCGGCGAGCGCGTCCGGGTACCCCTCGTAGTCGGCCCAGTCGGCCGGGTCGGAGGGCAGCAGGACGCGGCGCGGCCCGGTGACGGTGCGGCCGTCGGCCAGCGGCACCGGCAGCGCGCCGAGCGCCTCGGGGTCGGCGCGGGGCCCCGCGCGGGCGCGGGGTGGGGCCCCCGCGGGGGCGCGCGCCCCGCCCCCCCCCGCGTCGGGGGGGGGGGGTTGGACACACCAGGCCCCCACGCCCGAGGG
>NZ_JBHWBW010000094.1:7529-21500 GCF_042735675.1 Kitasatospora sp. NPDC059571 | reverse complement strand
GCCCACGTACAGGGCGACGGCGTCGCCCGCGCCCACGGTGGCGGTGAAGGTGCCGTTGGCGGCCACCGTGTACTTGGTGCCGCTGCAGCCGCCGCCGCTGCTCGGGTCGCCGTGCTGGACGTCGCAGTAGGAACCGGCCGGCAGCGAGGTCTGGAAGGTCTGGGTGATCGGCCCGCTCTCGTGGTTGATGGCCACGTAGCCCTTGCTGCCCCGGCCGAACGCGATGGCGTTGTTGCCGTTGGACCACCAGTTGGTCACCGCGGTGCCGTTGACCGCGTTGCGGAAGCCCACCATGTTGGCGATCTGCCGCCACTCGTGCTGGCACTTCCAGCCGTCCTGGTAGCAGGCGTTGACCGTGCCGCCGTTGGGCGGGCCGGCGTCGATGTCGGTGAACTCGTAGCCGGAGTAGACGTTCGGCGAGCCGTACGGCCAGGCCAGCAGGTACACGTTGGCGAGCGTGTAGGTGTTGCCGTACTTGTAGTTGAGGGTGGAGCCGTTCCGCTCGGTGTCCCAGTTGTCGGTGAAGGTGCGGGAGTTGGCGGACGGGAGGTAGCCGGCGCCCCAGGAGTCGTTCCAGTTGCTGAGGTAGGCGAGCTTCTCGCTGGAGAAGATCCGCTTGAGGTCGTAGGCGCCCATGAAGGCGTCGACGTCGCCGGTGCCGGTGTACTCGCCGGGCTGGACGGCCTCGCCGGAGGCGTAGATGACCTCCTGCGCCCAGTAGATGCCGGGGTTGGTGAGCTTGGCCTTGATGGCGGCGAGGTCGCCGGAGGCGATGTGCTTGGCGGCGTCGATGCGGAAGCCGTCCACGCCCTTGGCGATCAGGCTGTTGAGGTAGGCGGCGATGGTGGAGCGCACGTAGTCGCTGCCGGTGTCGAGGTCGGACAGGCCGGACAGCTCGCAGTTCTGCACGTTGGACCGGTCGGCGTAGTTGCTGATGTTGGTCCGGCAGGAGTGGAAGTCCCAGTCCTGGTAGTAGCCGGGGTAGTTGTACTTGGTGTACACGGTGCCGCCGGTGCCCGTCCCGGAGCCCGCGCTCATGTGGTTGACGACGGCGTCGGCGATGACCTTGACGCCCGCGGCGTGGCAGGTGCTGACCATGTTCCCGAAGGCGGTGGCGTTCCCCAGGCGGCCGGCGATCTTGTAGCTGACCGGCTGGTACGAGGTCCACCACTGCGAGCCCTGGACGTGCTCCTGCGGCGGCGAGACCTCGACGTAGCCGTAGCCCTTGGGGCCCAGGAAGTTGGTGCACTCCTTGGCGACGGACGCGTAGGACCACTCGAAGAGGGTCGCGGTGACGGGCTTGCTGCCGGGGGTGGTGGCCTGCGCCGCCGTGGGGGCGGTGACGAGGCCGGCGCCGGCGGTGACGGCGGCGAGCGCGGCGGCGACCAGGGCGCGCCGGCCGTTCCGGGGGCTGCGGTGTCCGGCGGGGCGGACGGTCGTGCACTGGTCCTGGTGCTCGCGGGCGGAGTCGTCCACGGGGTCTCCTGTGGGGGTGGGAGCGGTTCGGCCGGGTGGGGTGGCCGAGGTGGCGTGCCCGCGCGCAGGGGCGGTGGCTCGCCATCTTGCTGCAAGACCGATGAAACTTGCTGGAAACTTTCTGCTCGCAGACCGTAGGGCTCTGATGAGGGCCCGTCAAGGCCTCGGACCGGCGACGGCCGCCCGCTCCGAGCGACGTGTTCGAACAACCCGGCCCGTTCGGGACGGGACGGCCGGACCCGGACCGGACGACCTGTCAGCCCGACCACCCGGGAAGGCCCCGCTCCGCTGCCCGGATCGGCCGCCGCGGCCCGTCGCCGGACGCCACCGCCGCACCGCGTCCGTCCGGGGCGGAACGCGCCGGGCGCCGTGTGGGCACGAGCGATCGGAGGTGGCATTTGCGACGATGTGACCCGACGGGCCAGAAGGAGCGGACCATGACCCAGCCGAGCCCCATCGCTGCTCTCGACGAGCAGGGAACGGTCGTTGCCTGGAGTCGCGCGGCCCGGCGCCTCACCGGGCTCACCGACGCCGAGACCCTCGGCCGGCAGGCGGCCGGCCTGCTGGCTGCCGTCGACACCGCCGCCATGGCCGGCGGCCTGACGGTGGCGCCCCTGCCCGGCGGCGACCGCCGACTGTGGGGCGTGTGGCCGCCCGGCCCCCTCGCCGAGCAGGTACGGCCGACCGCCGTCGCGGCCGCCTTCACCCAGTCCCCGATCGGGCTGCACCTCATCGGCTCCGACCTCCGGCTGCTGCGCGTCAACAAGGCCGCCTGCGCCATGCAGAGCGCCTCCGAGGCCCAGCTCCTCGGCCGCCCGATCCACCAGATCTACTCCCACTACGACCCGGACGTGATCGAACAGGCCGTCCGCCGCGTGCTGACCACCGGCGAGCCGGCCTTCGACCTCCTGGTCCGGGGCATCCCCCCGACCGACCCCGGCCACGAGCACACCCTCGCCATGTCGCTGTTCCGCGTCGAGGACGCCGAGTCCCGCACCGTGCACGTGGTGGCGGAGGTGGTCGACGTGACCCCGCGCGAGCGGCAGCGGGACCGCCTCGCCCTGCTCCAGCGCGCCCACGAGCGGATCGGCCGGCGCCTGGACGCCGCCCGCTGCACCCAGGACCTGGTCGAGGTCGCCGTCCCGGCGCTGGCCGGCACCGCGTTCGTCGCCCTCTTCGACGCGGCCGTCCGGTACGGCGACACCGGCCCGCTCCCCGGTCTGCGCTGCACGGCCGCCGTGAGCGGCACCGGGGACGCACCCGCGGTGGGCTCCGCCCTCGACCCGGCACCCTTCGCCGACCTGCTGGACGACCGCGCCCCGCACACCGACCACCCGGACAGCGGCGAGCCGACCCTGAGCGTGCCGATCCAGGTACGGGACACCCTGCTCGGCATCCTCTGCCTGCGGCACCCCCATCCGCGCCGCCCCTTCGACCAGGCCGGCGCCCGGCTCGTGGCCGACATCGCCGCGCACACCGCCCTGTGCATCGACAACGCGCAGCACTACGAACGCGCCCACGCCACCGCCCTGGCGCTGCACGGCAGCCGCCCCGGCTCCCTGCCGACCGGCCGGGCCGCGGCCGAGACCGCCCAGCGGTACCTGCCGACCGGCCCGGGCGCGGGCGCCTGGTTCGACGTCATCCCGCTCTCCGGGGCGCGGGTCGCCCTGACGGTCGGCCAGGTCCACGGCGGCGGCCCCGAGGCCACCGCCGCCATGGGGCAGCTGCGCTCCGCCATCCACGCCCTCGCCGCCCTGGACCTCGATCCGCACGACCTGCTGGCCCGCCTGCACGACGCCACCCGGCGGCTGGAGGCCGAGCGCCGCGCCGTCGGGAACCCGCGGAAGCTGACCGCCACCTGCGCGTACGCGGTCCACGACCCGGTCGCCATGCGCTGCACCATCGCCCGCGCCGGCCGCCAGAGCCTGATCATCGCCCTCCCCGACGGCAGCTGGAACGACTCCCCGCTCCCGGAGACCTCCCCGCTCGGCGAGGACGGGCCGCCGTTCTCGGCCGACGAGTTCCCCTTCCCGCCCGGCACCACCCTCGTCCTGCTCTCGTCCCCCGAGCCGGCCGGGTCCCGGACCCTGCAGCAGCTGCGCGCCGACCTGACGGAGGAGCCCGCGGCCTCCGCCCAGGACACCCTGGACCGCCTGCCCGTCGACCAGGCCGCCGCCCTGCTCACCCGCACCCGGGCCCTCGACCCCGCCGACATCGCGACCTGGGACATCGACCCCGAGCTCACCGCCGTCGCCGCCGCCCGCCGGCTGGCCACCGGACAACTCACCCACTGGGGCATGGAGGACCTGGAGTTCTCCACCGAACTGACCGTCAGCGAGCTGGTCACCAACGCCATCCGCTACGGCACCCCGCCGATCCGCCTGCGCCTCGTACGCAACCCCGCGGCGAGCACCCTGACCTGCGAGATCTCCGACGCTAGTCCGGCCGCGCCGCACCTGCGCCACGCCCGGGCCGGCGACGAGGGCGGCCGCGGCCTGTTCATCTCCGGCGAGCTCTCCGACAGCTGGGGCGTGCGCTGGACGGCCGACGGGAAGACCGTCTGGACGGAGACCTGCTTCCGCACCTGACCCGGGCGCTATCAGGGCGGGTGTCCTGCGCGCTGCCGCGCCGGTCGCCGACGGTGGCCGTGCGGCAGCGCCGCCACGACCGGGCGGGAGGCGTCGGGACACGCGGGGGCGACCCCGGTGGCGGTTGGTCATGTGCACGTGGGTCAGACTGCGGGCATGACAGTCGATCGCCGCCCGCCCGAGGCGCCCGCATTCTCCGAGTCCCGCCACGACGTGCCGGTGCCGCCACAGACCGTCGGCCGGTCGCAGCCGGCCCGGGAAGCGGTCTTCCTGGCCCCGCCCGCCGAGGCCGAACAGGCCGTCCCCGCCGTGCGGCGCCCGCCGGCGAGCACCCGGCCGTTCTCCCCGCAGGCCGGCGCCTGACCCGGG
Organism: Kitasatospora sp. NPDC059571; assembly: GCF_042735675.1. NCBI lineage: Bacteria > Bacillati > Actinomycetota > Actinomycetes > Kitasatosporales > Streptomycetaceae > Kitasatospora > Kitasatospora sp. NPDC059571. The sequence goes on along the minus strand of NZ_JBHWBW010000094.1, from coordinate 17,067 downwards.
CGCCGGTGCCCGGGCCGGGCACCGGCGCTCAGCGCTGGGGCGTGCCGCCGACGAAGTCCTTCAGGGCGTCGAGCCGGGTCCGCCGGCCCGGCGGGTAGCGCTGAAGGGCGCGTTCGGCGCTGCGCGAGCCCGGCGGGTAGCGCCAACGGGCCCACGGCGAGTCGGGCTTGGCCAGCCGCAGGAAGGCGACCGGGGCGACCAGTGGCACCAGCAGTCCGATCACACCGAGCGCCGTCTTGCCCTTGAGGATCGTGCCGACGCACAGGGCCACGTTCACGAGCATGATCCCGGCGAAGATCAGGTGGTTGACGGTGCCCGACCCGGTGTCGGAGAACGGGTTGAACCCGGCGATCAGCAGCAGGCCGACCGCCACCGCCAGGAACGCGGCGTCGACCGACTTGCGGCCCTCGCGCGCCCAGTAGACGTCCTCCAGGTGCAGCCACAGCGCGAACTCGTCCAGGGCGAGTGCGGCGCCCGCACCGAACAGCACGGCCAGGATCTGCGCCCCCGGGCTGCCCGGGCGGTAGGAGAACTCGATCGCGCCGGCCACCAGCATCGCCAGGATCCCGTACACCTGGTGGTGCACGTGGGTGCCGCCGACCGCCACGTCGCGGAACGGCCCCCGGCCGGCCCTGATCAGCCGGGTGATCACGCGGGTCCCCACGAAGGTCAGCACGAACGCGCCGAGCATCCAGAGCCCGACGCCCTGCCCCGGTGACTGGACGATGACGGTGATCCCGGCTGTGGGGTGCACGGTCGCCGCTCCGTCAGTTCCGGTGCGCGGGCACGGTGAGCAGGTCGCGGACCGTGGCCGAGGGCACGTAGCAGCGGAGCAGGGAGACGCCGATCCGCGGCAGGTCGGCCTCGTCGCGGTAGAGCAGGTACATGGGCTCGTAGCGCGGCTGGAACTTCGCCTTGAAGGCGTGCAGGGAGCGGAACCCGTAGTACGGCTCCATGGCGCCGCCCAGCTGGTCGAGGATCCGGTCCAGCACGGTCGGCGCCTCGGCGGTGTCGGTGCGCGCCAGCGGTGCACCGGACAGCGAGAGGAACTGCGCGCCGTCCTCCCGCAGGGCCAGGCAGCTGGAGGCGATCATGAACTCGACCACCGGCCGGAACCCGTCCCGGCGCCGCCGCATCATGTCCAGCGTCCAGCCCTGCGGCACCTCGCCCTCGCCGTACACCGGCATCCACGAGGTCACGCCGTAGATGCGGCTGTCGCCGTCCACCGCCAGACCGACCTTCATCCGCGGGTCGAGCGCCTCCTCCACCCCGCCGAGCGTGAACCCCATCTCCGGCAGGCCCATGTCGCCGACCCACTCCTCGGAGATCCCGCGGACCTGGGACAGCACCTGGCGGGGCTGATCGGCGAGGGCGACCAGCCGGTACTCGACCCCGTCCTTCTTGGCCCGGTTCAGCGCGGTGCGCACGTCCTGCCAGGCCTTCCCGCGGAACTCCAGGCCCGGCAGGTCGATCACGGTGTCCTCGGCCACCTGCACCGACCGCCAGCCCAGCCCGTCCGTCGCCGCCGCGGCCTGCGCGGTCGCCGAGAACAGGCACGGCACCAGCCCCGAGCGGTCGCACATCTCCGCGAACCGGGTGATCGTCCGGGCCCGGGAGTCCGGGGCGCCCACCGGATCGCCCAGCGCGACCGCCACACCGGCGTGCACCCGGTAGGCCACGTAGCACTCGCCGTCGTCCTCCGGGAAGAAGTACGCGTTGTCCGGCCAGGTCGTCATCCAGGAGAGATTGCCGCCGCCGCGGCGCACCAGCAGCTCCGCCGCCCGGGTCTGCGGGTCGGCGTCCGACACCGCCGGCGCCGGTCCGTGCACCCGCTCCGCCGTGCTGCGCCGCCGCTCCCTGCGGCGCGGCCGCCGTGCCCGGAACGCCTCCCGGCCGGCCAGCAGCACGACGAGTTCGGCCGTCCACAGCACCGCGGTGGGGACGAAGACCGCGGCGCCGGTGACCGTCACGTCCGCGCCGGCGATCTTGCCGACCGTGTACACCACGGCGACGAGCAGGCCCAGCAGCGCGTTGAGCAGGCAGAGCAGCACCGTCCAGCGCCAGGCGATCCGGCGCCCGCCGCGCAGCCCGTTGACCAGCAGGCCGACCAGCACGACCGAGATCAGGACCTGCCAGCCCGACCCGCCCTGTCCGCCGGTGTCACCGAGCGGGCCGTTGCTCGGCGCCAGCCAGACCACCACCTGGATGGCTGCGATGAGGACGAGCCCGACCACCGCGAGCAGCCGCCACTCGCGGCGGCTCAGTCGGCCGGACGTCTCCGCGGCGCGGGGCACCCGCAGCCAGTGGGTCGCCAGCAGGCCGCCGGCGACGGCGAGCGCGTGCTCGAGGTCGTCGAGCCTGCCGACGTACAGCAGCGACACGCTCACATAGGCGGCCATGCCCAGGCGTAACCGCTGGCGCCACGGCGAGGGCAGCGTCGCGGAGGCCACCGCGCCCGCGCACAGCACGCCCGCCGAGATGCCGACGTCGATCGCACGGGCCTGGTCCTGCGCCCAGGCCCAGCCCGTGCCGCGCAGCAGGAACAGCACCAGGGCCGCCAGCAGTACGGCGCCGAGCTGGCCGGCCGCGGTCACGGCGGCCGTCCAGCGGATCCCGAGCCGCGCCTCCGCCAGCCCGACCAGGAGGAGGATCCCGAGGAGCACCGGGAGGTAGTCGATCGGGGCCGCGCAGAGCAGCGGGCCGGTGAGCAGCGTCCACCAGCGACTGGCCTCGAACGAGGGCAGTCCGTACGCGACGTCCGGGTACCACGACCGGTCGGACACCGCGTCCCAGAGCCCGCCGACGGCCAACCCGACCACCAGGACCACGGCGGCGGTCGCGAGGGTGAAGGGAAGGCGCCCCAACGCGGTGGCCGCCGACGTCCCGGCGCTGCGCCACCGCTGCGGCTTCGTTTCTCCGGGCACCTGGCACCTCCGCAAGGCTGTGGCCGACCCCACCCCTCACCGTCCGCGGGCCCGGCGGCCCTCGCTCAGGTTATCCGGATTCGGCGGCCGGGGCCGGGCGGGGAGCTCGCCCCCGGCCGCCCCCGGCACCTGCGGAAACACCGGCCGTGGTGCGGGATCCGGGCTACTTGCCGCGGGGCTGGTTGAACCGCAGCAGGTTCCCGGACGGGTCGCGGAAGGCGCAGTCCCGGACGCCGTACGGCTGGTCCATCGGCTCCTGGATCACCTCGCCGCCGGCGGCGCGGATCCGCTCGAAGGTCGCGTCGCAGTCGGCGGTGCGGAAGATGACGCCGCGCAACTGGCCCTTGGCGAGCAGCTCGGCCGCGGCCTTCCGGTCGGCGTCCGTGGCGTGCGGGTCGGCCAGCGGCGGCTCGAGGACGATCTCCACGTCGGGCTGGGTCGGCGAGCCGACGGTCACCCAGCGCATCCCCTCGAAACCGACGTCGTTGCGGACCTCGAGGCCGAGCGCGTCGCGGTAGAACGCGATCGCCCTGTCGTGGTCGTCGACGGCGATGAAGCACTGTGCAAGCTTGATGTCCATGCCCTCACGCTACGGACGGGCGGCGGCGTTCGCTTCTCCTTTCCTGACCGGGCGGGTGTGGATTTTGGCGACGCAGGCCGGGATCGCGGCGCCGGGGCCGTGGTCGCGGTCCCGGTACGCGCTCGGGCTCTCGCCGACCAGCTCGGTGAACCGCGAGCTGAACGAGCCCAGCGAGGTACAGCCGACCGCCATGCAGACGTCGGTCACCGACAGGTCGCCGCGCCGCAGCAGTGCCTTCGCCCGCTCGATCCGGCGGGTCATGAGGTAGCTGTACGGCGTCTCGCCGAAGGCCGCGCGGAAGCTGCGCGAGAAGTGGCCGGTCGACATCAGGGCGTCCCGCGCCAGCGCCGGGACGTCCAGCGGCTCCGCGTAGTCGCGGTCCATCCGGTCGCGGGCCCGGCGCAGCCGGACGAGGTCGGAGAGGGGCGGGTCAGGCGTGGTCACATCAGCCACGGTACAGAGCGCCCCCGACAATGTGCGGCGGTTACGCGATCGGCCCGCGGCGGGCGTGCGCGCGCAGCCCGCGGCGGGCGGCGGCGCCCGCCGCGAGATGGCAGGCCAGGCCGACCGGGACGGCGAGCAGGGGGAGCCTGCTGGCGAGCCAGAGGTGCAGGCCGAGTCCGGCGGGGATCAGGGCGAGCGCGGCGATCCGCAGGGCCCGGTTGGCGCGCAGGGCTGCCGCCGTCACCGGCCGGACACCGGCTTGACGGCCCGCACGTAGTGGATCCACGGGTGCAGGTCGCCGCGGTCGAGGTCGGTGAAGCCGGCCTCCCGCGCGAGCGGCTCCAGCAGGTGGACGGGGTTGTGCTCCATCACCGGCCCGGTGACGGCACCCACGAGGTGGCGGGCGGCGGGATGGGTCGGCGGCCGGAAGTCGGCGAGCAGCAGGCGGCCGCCGGGCCGCAGCACGCGGTGCATCTGGGCCAGGGCGCCCGCCCTTACGTCCTCCGGCAGGTGGTGGACCATCAGGCTGCTGGCCACGATGTCGAACGCGCCGTCGGGGAAGGGGAGGTCCTCCGCGATGCCGTCGGTGAAGGTGCAGTGCGCGTGGGCGTGTGCGCGGCGGCGGGCGTGCGCGAGGACGTCGGGGGAGGGGTCGACGCCCACGACGCTGCCGGCCGGGGTGACCGCGTCGGCGAGGTGGAGGGTGAGGTAGCCGGTGCCGCAGCCGACGTCGAGTGCGCGGTCGCCCGGGCGGGCGCCGCTCAACCGGGCGAGGTCGGTGAAGACCCGGCGGCGCCGGCCGCCGAAGAAAACCGTCCCGAAGGCCTCGTAGGCGCGTCCGTGCGTGAGGGTCTGCCCGCCGGTGCGGGTGTCCGCCGAGCCGTGCAGAAAGCGTGCGAGTTCCATGCCGAGCCCTTTCTTAGTGGCGACTAAGTAGCTCATAACTTAGTCACGACTAAGTTATCTGGCAAGGGGGCGGGCGGGAGCGCCTAGGATGGCCGCTGTGCCCGAACCAGCCCCCGCTCCGAAGCCGCGGCGCCCCCGTCTGAGCGCCGAGGACCGCCGTGCGTCGATCCTCGAGGCGGCTGCGGCGGTCTTCTCCGAAGTCGGCTACCAGCGCGGGAAGATGTCCGAGGTGGCCCGCCGGGTGGGCGTCAGCGAGCCGGTGGTGTTCCAGAACTTCGGCTCCAAGGCGGCCGTGTTCGCCGCCGTCCTCGACCACGCCGCCGCGCGCCTCTGCGCCGGCCTGCAGGAGTGGGCCGGCCGCTGCCCGAGCATCGGCACCTGGCTGGGTGAACTCCTCGAACCCGGGCACCTGGTCACCGTCCACGCGCGCGGCACCCTGGGCGTGCTCTTCTCCGACGCCATGACCGTCACCGCGGAGCCGCTGGTGCTCGATGCCGCCCGCCGCGGCAACCGGGCCGTGGCGCGGACCCTCTCCGACCTGCTCGCCGAGGGCCGGCGCGACGGCAGCATCCGTTCCGACGTCGACCCGGAGGCCGGCGCCTGGTGGCTGATCTCCCTCCTCGCCTCGCAGAACTTCCGCTTCACCGTCGCACCCGACCCCGCCCGGCAGGAGGCCGCCCTCGGCGCACTGACGCTGCGCCTGCTGACGGCCGACACCACCGCCTGACCCGCCGGGACCGGACCGGCGAACGGGTCAGGGTCAGGCGGATGCGCCCGCGCCGGCGAGGGCGGCCCGGGCCGCCCGCGTGCCGTGGTGGTCCTCCCCGAAGTGCGCGAGCCAGGCGTCGTGGCCGGCCGTCAGGAGCTCGACCGCCGCGGCGGCCCTGCCCCGCCGCGAGAGCGCCGTGCCGAGCACGGTGGCGGCCTCCAGCCGGCGGTGGTGGGACGGCCCGAGGTGGCCCTCGCTCAGCTCGACGGCCCGGCGCGCCTCCTGCTCGGCGTCGGCGAGGCGGTCCAGGGCGAGAAGTGCGGAGGCGCGGCCCAGCGCCACGGCGCCCGCCTCCTTGGCGGAGACGGGCGTGCGCTCCGCCATGCCGTCCAGGGCCGCCAGCGCCTCCCACGCCTCCCCGGCCCGCCCCTGGCCGACCAGGCACCGAGCAATGCCGAGTTGGAGCGTGCGGGCGAACGGCTCGTACCCGAGCCCGAGCGCCTCGTCCACGGCGGGCCGCAACACGGCCTCGGCCTCCTGGAAGCGGCCCTGTGCCGTCAGGCTGAACGCCAGACTGTTGCGCACCGACAGCACCGTGAGCTCCCGGTTCGCAAGCACCGAGCCCGACACGCCGTCCGTGTGGGCCCCGATGGCGGCGGCCTCCTCGGCGACCTCCTGGTGCCGACCGAGGTAGGCGAGGTGTGTCAGTCGATTGGTGCGCGCCCAGAGGTGCTCCGCCGCACCCTCCCCGGAACCGGGAACGCGCGCGGCGTGGGCGGCCAGGCACGCGGCGGCCTCGTCGTGCCGACCGAGGTCACCCAGGGCCAGGCCGAGCGTGCGGCGGGCCGAGAACGGTCCGAACACCGTGGCCTCGGGCTCGGTCGCCAGGGCGGACCGGGCCGTCTCGACGGCCTCCGCATGCCCTCCGCCGAGCCGCACCACCTCGGCGAGGACGGTCCGTGCCTGGGCCATGGCCGCCCCGGACACTCCGCCCGCCGCTGCCCGGATGCTGCGCCGCAGCACCTCCTCCGCCTCCGCCCGCCGGCCCAGGCGGACCTGTGCGACGGCGACCGCGGCCCGGCACTGCAGAGTGATGGGCATATCCGCGCCCCACCGGCGCGCCGCGGCCGCCTCGGCCCGCTGCGCCGACGCCTCGGCCGCCGGCCACTGCTCGCGCTCCACCTGCTGCTCCCAGCGCCCGAGCGCCGCCCTGACCTGCCTCATCGTCCAACGCTGTGCCAGCACCGCAGCCGTCCTCTCCCGGGAATGGCGCAGATCCTAGGGACATCGACCGGCGGATCCCTCTGCGGGGGGGTCCGGGCCGGACGGTGTTCCGCCGGCGGCCCGGGGCTTGTCGGTGGGCCGGCCTAGTGTCAGGGGTGTCGGAGGGGATGACGCACCGTCCGACGTCCCTCCCCCCCTCTTGCCCGGAAGGTCCCGCCATGTCCACAGTCGTAGCCGACGAGCAGGTCACGTACCTGGAGCTGTCCGAGGACGGGGGCGGTGCGCACAAGTTCTACCAGGTCACGGTCGCCGGTCTGCAGGTGACCGTGGTGTACGGCCGGATCGGCGAGGAGGGCCAGGCGAGGACGACGGCGTATCCGACGGCCGAGAAGGCGCAGGCGGCGGCCGCGAAGAAGGTCGGCGAGAAGGTCCGCAAGGGGTACGCCCCGGCGGTCCGCGGTGTCCGGCAGCGCCGCGCGGTGACCCGCCGTGCGGTGCCGAGCAGCCCGTCGACGGCCCGTCAGGCGCCCGTGCTCTGGCGGTTCCGCTCGGGTGCCCCGGCCTTCGGCATCTTCGTCGGCGAGGAGCACGCCTGGGTGGGCAACGAGTCCGGCGACGTCTACATGCTGACCCACGACGGGCGGGTCACCGCCCGTTACGGGCTGCCGGACGGCGTCAAGTGCCTCGTCGCGGACGACTGGTGGATCTACGCCGGGTGCGACGACGGCAAGGTCTACGACCTCGGCGGCAAGGTGCCGCGGGTGGCGTACGAGATTGCCGCGGACGTGGACATCTACTGGCTGGACATCCACGACGGCGTGCTCGGCGTCTCCGACGAGCGCGGTGGCCTGACCACGGTCGACCACGAGGACGAGTTCCAGTGGCGGCGCAAGGCCGACGGCCGGGACGGCTGGATGGTCCGCTGCGACGCCGACGGCGTCTACCACGGCCACACTCGCGGCGTCTCGCGCTACGACGCCCGCACCGGGGACCCGGTCTGGCACACCGCCACCGCCGGCGGCGTCCTCTTCGGCTGGCAGGAGCGGGACGAGGTGTTCGCGGGCACCTCCCGCGGCGCCGTCCACCGCCTGCGCAAGGCGGACGGTTCCCAGGTCGCCCGGTACACCTGTGACGCCGCGGTGTTCTCCTGTGCCGCCTCGCCGGACGGCCGGTACGTCTTCGCGGGCGACAGCCACTCCTCGGTGTACTGCTTCGCCGCGGACGGCACCCGGCTGTGGAAGCTGGCCACCGGTCACGGGTCGGCGTACAGCATGCAGTACCGCGACGGGCGCCTCTACCTCGTCACCACCGACGGCTCGCTGGTCTGTCTGGACGCGAGCGAGGAGGCCGTGCGGGCCGCCGAGGACGGCCGGGTGCCGCAGGCCGCCGAGGTGAAGGCGGTCGGCGTCGAGCGGGTGCTGCCGGGCGCCGCCCTGGAGACCGTGACGGCGGTGCAGGCGAGCACGGCCGGCGGCGTCGAGGTGGAGTGCGTGCAGGAGGGCGGCCGGATGCGGGTGCGGGTCGTCTCGGCGGGCTACGATCCGTCCTGGCGCGTCCAGTTCCCCAAGGACATCCGGATCGCCGGATCGCGCTACCTGGTCGCGGAGGTGCTGGAGTCCGGCCGCGGCGGCTTCTACCGCGCCCGCGGCGACATCCGCCGCCTGCTGTAGGCCGTGGCCGTGCGGGCTGTGCCACCGGCCGGACCGGCCGGCGGTGGAGAGGACGGGGGGAACGGTGCGGGTCCGCGTGTGCGCGGTGGTGCTGGGCGACGGCGGGATCTGCCTGATCCGCCGCGAGCGGCCGGCCGGGGTGCAGTACTCGCTGCCCGGCGGACTGGCCGAGGACGGCGAGCCGCCGCTCGCCGCGCTCCACCGGGAGCTGGGCGAGGAACTCGGCCTGGACACCGCGGCGGTGGACGGGCCGCCGGTGCTCCGGTGGGTCCAGGAACAGACCAGCACCCGCCCCGGCAGGGACGGCGTCTTCCGGCGCCGCCACCTGGTCTTCGTCCTGCACCTGCCCCCGGGAGCCCGCGGCACCCTGGCGACCGCGGAACTCGACGCTCCCGACGCCGCGCCGATCGTCTGGCCTGACCCGGCGTCGGCGGCCGGACTCCACCTCTACCCCGCCGTCGGCGCCGTCCTCGCCCGGATCGGCGACACCCCGCCGCCGACGGGGCCCGCGCTGCTCCCTCCGATGACGGACGCCACGTACAGCTGGCGCTGAGCCGGCCGGGTCAGCGGGCCGGTGCGGTCAGTGCACGCAGGGCGGCGGCCGCCGCGTCGCGAACGCACTGTTCGCCGTCGTGCCCGGCCAGGTGCTGCAGCTCGTCCCGTGCGTCCCGGGCGCCGACCCGGCCCAGCGCGGTCACCGCGCGCACGCGCACGCCGTGATCCGGATGGATCAGAGCACGCCGCAAGAGCCCGCTCGCCGCGACGCCACCGCGCATTCCCAGTGACACCGCGGCCTCGCCGCGTGTGCGGGAGCACGGATCGGACATGAACTCCGTCAGCGACCGCACCGCCAGGTCCGCTTCACAGTCGGCGCGACCGAAGAACCAGGCGAGCGACTGCCGCAGGCGAGGCGGTGCCGCCCTGCTCCACGGCACGTACGGGAGCAGGGCGTCCACCGCGGCAGGTCCCGGGGCGTGCGGCGCGCGGGCGGGGGGTTACTGGATGTTTCGGTGAGCCGCCGAACCCCCTACGAGCGGCACCAGCGCCGCCAGCCCGGCGCCGGGCGCGGGGGCGGGGGGCG
>NZ_JBHWBW010000094.1:1700-7519 GCF_042735675.1 Kitasatospora sp. NPDC059571 | reverse complement strand
AGCCCGCAACAACGTCGGGGCCCACGAACCACCCGGGGGCGCCAGGCCCGCGGGGTGGCGGGGGCCCCCTGCCACCCCGGCAGTACCGGGCGCCGGGCGTCCACCGCGGCAGGTCCCGCCGCGACCAGCGCGCGGGTCGCGGCACAGTGCAGTTCGCGGTCACCGACCGACCCGGTGAGCACGGCCACCAGCCCCGGCACCGCACCGGCGTCACCGCGACGCGCGGCCAGGCCGGTCAGTGCCGGCAGGGCGACGGGGCGCTGCGCCGTGCTCAGGCGGACGAGAAGTGGCACGAGGCGGTCATCAGGACACCGGACGACCGCGCGCACCAGCTCCACGTCCCAGGGCAGGTCAAGGGCGGGAGCCAGTCGGACCATCGCATCGAGACAGCCTTCCGCCGCCGGTCGGCAAAGACCGAGGACGAGCTCCCGGGCACAGGCACAGCAGACGGGTGCGGCCGCCCCCGGCGCGGCGATCATGGTCTCGGCGGCCCGGACGAGGGCGGCCGGGGAGGGCTCCGCCCCGTTCTGCCGGGTGATCAGCACGTGCGGCCGCCCTGCCGGGGCATCTGCCGCCCCGTCACACACCCCTGCGCGCCGTCGGCGGATCCCGCACAGCGCGGCATCCTGCGGGTCGACATCCATGACAGTGATCCAACCCGCCGGAGTGCCACGGTGCGAAGCGATTTCAGGCCCGGCCGCCGCCCGTCCCGGCGCGGCCCGACCGCACGGGGGAGGGGCCGCCACGGGCGCCGATCGGGTCGGGCAGTCGATCCGTCCGGACGTGTCAGCTCCAGACGGGTTCGCCGCGGTGCGTCGTCGTGGCCAGGACGTCGCAGCCCATCCGGCGGGCTGCGGCGAGCAGGGTCGTGCGGACCCGGTCCTCGTCCTCGGGCGGGAACGCGACGCGGATCTGGTGGCCGTAGCCCGTTTCGTAGGTGAGGTTCCAGCCGAGCTCGGTGGCGGCGAAGTGGTCCTGGCGCTCTCCGTCGCTCGACCAGCCGCCGCGGTCGGCGGTCGGGGAGAGGGCGTCGCGCAGGATGCGGAGGCGCTCGGGGTACCTCCGCCGGCCCTCGTTCAGCCTGAGGTAGACGTGCCGGAGTTCGCGGAAGGGCTCGAACCAGGGTGTCGTGACGTGCTCGTTGGCGGAGAAGACGGTCGTGTTGAGTCGTCCGCTGAGCCAACCGTGCAGGAAGCCCACCGCGTTGGTGTCATGGGCGTCGTAGTGCCAGCCGCGTGGGTTCCAGGAGACGACCCTCCAGGTGTCCGGGTGCCCCTGGGTCAGCCAGCAGAGCCGGTCGCCGTTGTCCGTGCCGGCCCATTCCAGCAGGCCGCCGGCCTCCGGGTAGTACGGGTACGGGCACAGATTCGGGTTCTCCTTGCGAAAGGACGCTTCGCTCGCCAGCAGTCGCCGTGCGGACCGGAGCAGGAGCTCGTGGCTGCCGAACGGGGTGAGCGGGGTGATGAAGTCGACGAACTGGCCGAGCCCGTAGGCGGCGGTGAGGGACTTGAAGTCGGCGGGGAGCTGCAGGCCGAGAGATTCTTCGACCTGCAGCCAGTCACCGCTCGCGTCCCTCGGGTGGGCCGGTGGCGGTACCAGGGCGACCAGGTCGTCGATCGTCGTCATGCCGGCGAGGCTATCGGCCGCGCGACCCCGGCGGATGCCCGGGCCCGGGGTCAGGACGGTGCGGTGCTGCGGGCGGCCCGGGCGTAGCGGGTGGCGAGTTGTGCGAAGGCCTCGCGGAGCTCGGGTGGGCCCACCACCTCGATGTCGGTGTCGAAGCGGCCGAGGGTGGTCGCGAGGCCGGCCCACGACCAGGAGCCGAGGACGAGCCTGCACCGGTCGGGGCCCAGCGCTTCCACCGTTCCCTCCGGGACGTAGCGGGCGACGGTGCCGGCGGGGAGGCCGAGGACGACCTCGCCCCGGCAGGGCCAGTCGGTGCCGATGCCGTCGTTGCCGCGGAACCGGCTGGTGATGAAGGCGGAGACGTCCCCGCCGGGGACCTCGCGCGGGGTGAAGCGGGGCCCGGTGGGGGTGCGGGGGCGGATCCGGTCGACGCGGAAGGTCCGCCAGTCCTCGCGGTCCAGGTCCCAGGCCAGGAGGTACCAGTGGCCGCGCCGTGTGACCAGGTGGTGGGGCTGTGTCCGGCGGGGAGCCTCGGCGGAGGTGCGGTCCGGCCCGTAGTCGAAGCGGAGCTCGGCGTGGGTGTGGATGGCGGTGCCCAGGTCCACCAGGACCTGGGAGTCGACCCCGGCCGTGCGGTCCTCCTCGGGCGGCCGGACGGCCGTGGCCTGGAGCAGGTCGATCCGGTGGCGCAGCCGCGGCGGCATGACCTGGCGGACGGTGGCCAGGGCGCGTGCGGCGTCCTCGCCGATCGTGGGTCCGGCGGCGGCGGTCTGCAGGGCGAGGGCCAGGGCGACGGCCTGGTCGTCGTCGAAGAGCAGCGGCGGCAGGTGCGAGCCCGCATCCAGCCGGTAGCCGCCGGCCGGGCCCCGGAAGGTCAGGATCGGGTACCCGAGGTCCCGCAGCCGGTCGATGTCGCGGCGCACCGTGCGCGGGGTGGTGTCGAGCCGCTCGGCGAGATCGCTGCCGGACCAGTCGCGGCGCGTCTGGAGCAGCGAGAGCAGCGCGAGCAGCCGCGAGGACGTCTTCTGCACACCCGCCATTGTGTCCGAAGTACCGGACACATCCTGTCCGCTACCCCTGTCAGGGTGGGGACCGGGCCACCGGAGGAGCATCGCTCCGGGGCGCGGTGGCCGCGCCGGGCCGGGTCCCCCGCAGCGGCGCACATTCGAACGGACCGAGGGCAAGGAGCAGCTCATGGCTGTCACGACCACCACCCACCTGAACTTCCGGGGCGCCGCACGCGATGCGCTCGACTTCTACCGGTCGGTGTTCGGCGGGCGCACCGCCGTCGTCACCTACAAGGACGCCGGCGCCGTCCCGAACGAGAGCGAGGCGGACTGGGTGATGTGGGGCGAGACCGTCGCGGACAGCGGGTTCCACGTCATGGCGTACGACGTGCCCTCCGCGACGGCCTGGGACCAGGGCGACAAGCCGTTCTTCGTGTCCGTCCGTGGCGACGACACCGACGAGATCGACGCCCTCTGGCAGAGGCTCGCGGAAGGCGCGACGGTGCTGCGGCCGCTGGAAGCCGCGCCGTGGGCGCCGCTGTACGGCATGGTCACCGACCGCTTCGGCGTCACCTGGGTCCTGGACGTCGCCGCTCCCCACAACGGCTGACCGGCCGCCGCGCCGCACGGCACGGCCGGCAGGAACCAGCCGACCCTCCACCGCCGACACCGCGAGAAGAGCATGACCGTCCTCGACGCCCGCGCCCTCAACCGGGCCACCCTCGCCCGTCAGTACCTGCTGGACCGCACGGACACCCCCGTCCGCGAGGCGGTCGCCCACCTGTGCGGAATGCAGGCGCAGCTGCCCCAGGAACCCTTCACCGGCCTGTGGTCCCGGTTGCGCGCCTTCGAGCCGGGCGAGCTCGACGCGGCGCTGACCGGACGCCAGGTCGTGCGAACGCACCTGATGCGCCGCACCGTCCACCTCGTCACCGCCGACGATGCGCTGGCCTGGCGGGCGCGCCACGACGCCATGCTGCGCCAGCGGGTGACGGCCACCTACCGGCGTGAACTCGCGGGTGTCGACCTGGACGAGGCCGCCGCCGCAGGCGAGGCCGTGATGGCCGACCGGCGGCCGCGCACCATGGCCGAACTCGTCGAGGCGCTCCGGGACCGCTGGCCCGCGCCCCCGCGCCGGGCCCTCGGCGAGCTGCTCGTCGCAGCCCTCGTCCCGATGGTCCAGCTCCCGCCCCGCGGCCTGTGGCGCACGACGGCCGGCGTCCGCAACCTGCCGATGGCCGGCTGGCTCGGGCGGGACATCGCTCCGCTCCCCGCCGATGCGAGTGATCCGGTCGGGCAGCATCTCGTACGGCGCTACCTCGCCGCCCACGGACCCGCCACCACCGCGGACCTTCGCGCCTGGTGCGGTCTCGCCGGACTGCCCGCCGCGGTCAGAGCCGTCCGGGAGGAACTCGTGACCTTCCGCGACGAGCGCGGCCGCGAACTCCTCGACCTGCCCGACGCACCGCGCCCGGACCCGGACACCCCCGCACCCGTCCGGTTCCTGCTGGCCTTCGACAACGCGATCCTCGGCTACCGGGACCGCAGCCGCATCATCGACGACGCCCACCTCGGCCTGTCCGTCGCCGGGCAGCGCGCCGTTCTCGTCGACGGACGGGTGGCCGCCACCTGGACCACCACCGATGACCGGCTCGGCATCGCCCCGCTGCGCCCCCTCTCCGCCGCGGAGCGCGAAGCGGTCCGTGCCGAGGCCCGCGCCCTGGCCGTCCTCCACGACGCGGACCCCGAACGCGTGCACATCGACACCGCCACCACCGGCGTCACGGCCGCCGCCGGGTGAGGGCCTACCCGAGGACGAGTTCGTGCTCGACGGACGACTCGTCGCCCGGGACGGGCACGGAGCGGCCGCTGCGGGTGAAGCCGATCTTCCGGTAGAAGGCCTCGGCCCGCCGGTTGTCCTGGTGCACGTAGAGGCGGACGCGCGAGACCTTGGGTTCGTCGAGCTCGTGGGCGAAGGCGATCGCCGCGTCGAAGAGGGCGCGGGCCAGCCCGGTGCCGCGCTGTTCCGGGCGGACGAACACACCGACCAGGTGGGCCTGGTCGATGTCCACCGGCCCGCCGAAGACGTCCCCGCGGCCGGCCCGCTCGATCAGGACCGTCACCGATCCGTCCCAGTCGCCGTCCGCCCGCTCGGCGACGAACTGCTGGGTGATCATGTCGCTGCGGGAGCCGGCCGCGCGCTCCTGCCAGAACTCGTCCGGCCTGGCGGCGGCGTTGTCGTAGGTGTCCAGGAAGGCGATTCCCGCGACCGGATCCCGCAGCGCGTCCAGGCGCAACTCCTTGACGCGCTGCCAGTCCTCGGCGGTGACGGTTCGTATGACGTGATTCATGCGCCGATCCTCGGCGCGCGCGGATTTCGGGCGCAAGCGGATTTCGGGCGGTCGCACCCCGGCATGCCGCCCGCCCCACCGGCGCGACACTGCCGGGGGAGCGACGCTACCGGGCGGAGACGACGACGCCCTCCGCGCGCGTCCCGTCCGGGAGCTGCCAGGACGCGACGACCGTCCCGGAAGCGTCGTCCGCCGCGGGGCCGAGGACCCGATGCACCACGGGCGCCGCGGTGTCGAGGTCGGTGGCCGCCACCCGCACGGACCGGTCCGGGGTGTCGCTCTCGCTCTGCGCCTGCGCGACCGTCTCGCCGCGGACCAGTGCCGTCAGGCGCGCGACCAGCACCGGGTCGTGGACGCCGTCGTAGATCCAGCGGGTACCGAGGACGCCGTGCTCGGACGTCCCGATCAGTGCCCCTGCCGCTGCGTCCACGCCGTCGAGCGGAGCCCCGCGGTAGGTCAGCGGCAGGAGGTAGGCGACCGGCTCGGCCGACGAGGCGTCAGTGACGATCATGAACTCGATGCCGACCTCCCCGGCCGGGTCGTCCAGACGGAAGCCGCCGGCCTTCGCGAGCTTCGGCTCCGGACCACCCCGGTACCAGGGCTGGGTCGGCAGCCACGCGGTGAGCAGCTCCAGCTTGGTGGGGCTCATCGTCGTGCGGTGGATGACGGCCACTGCAACTCCTCGGATCAACTATCGGCCATTGATGATCCTTTTATACGCCCGAAGACCTGGCCGGCGAGGGCGGGCCGATAGGACCCGCCCCCCCCCGACAGCGCCAAGAGCGTAACAAAGTTCCGGGTGATGTAACAGATGTTGAAAATCACAAGACCGCCC
>NZ_JBHWBW010000094.1:0-1690 GCF_042735675.1 Kitasatospora sp. NPDC059571 | reverse complement strand
ACACACACACCATCTCTACCACTCACGCCCTATTTCAAAATTTTTCCCCCCCTCATCGCGGCGGCGGGGGCGGGGCGGCCGACCCCCCCCCCCCCCCCGCGACTGCGCCTAGAGCTTCAGCCCGTGCCGGGTGATGTACCAGTTGTGGAACGTCAGCAGCCCGCCGAGCAGCGCCAGCCAGAGCACCGTACTGGTGAGCGGGAAGGCGTCCACCGGGATCGCGTACGCCAGCACCACCCGCAGCACCGCATCCAGCAGGAAGACCGACCCCCACACCGCCGTGATCAGCCGCAGATGGTGACGGAACATCGGCTCCACGTCCCACCGCCCCTCCCACGCGACCAGTCCGGCCTCGCCCACCTTGGCGATGACGACACCGCGCGACGCCGCCATGATGAACGGACGCCGGGTGAGCAGCGTGCCGAGCACCCAGAACCCGATCGCCGCGGTCACCCAGCTGTCCCGGACCATCAGCACCCGCGGGCTGCCGGTGATCAGCGAGAGCAGCGTGCCGGCCACCACCAGGCTGAGCGTGAAGACCGCCATCGCCTCCACCCGGCGCTGCCGCACGATGCCGTAGCCGATCCACGGCAGCAGCAGCAGACCGCCGGCGATCATCGACAGCCACTGTCCGGCCCCGGCCGCCCGCAGCCCGTAGTAGGAGCCGAGCGGGATGACCAGCTCGAACAGGAGCTGCGCAGCGAGCCGCCGGCGGAGCGCCCTCGTGCGCCGCCGGGCGGCCGGTGCATCGCCCCCGTCCGTCCCCGCCCCGGCCGTCCCCGCCCCGTCCGTCACCGGCACATCGGTGGCGTTCTGCGGTGTGCTGCTCGCTTCCATGGTGTGAACCCCCCGGTTCGCTGTGGTCATGAGGTCGTCCTGGTGGCGCGGTCGAACAGGTCCGCCAGCTCCCGGCCGGCGGCCCGCACGTCGAGCCCGGGATCGTGGGTGGCGCGGCGCACCACGTCGTCGATGGCGGCACGGATCGCCCGCACCATCACCCACGGGTCGAAGTCGCAGAACTCGCCCGCGCGCTGCGCCCTGCGGATCTGCTCCACCTGAACGGCGAGGGCCGCCTCCGTGGTGTCGAGGAAGGCGACCATGCCGGGGTCGCCGCCGCGGAGGTTGGCGAGGATCTCGACGATCGCCGCGAGGTGGTTCGGGTACTCGGCGCAGAGGTCGAGATTGCCCTCGATGGATGCCCGCAGGCGGCCCGCGTAACTCGCGTGGGCCTCGATGCGCGGGCGGACGTACCCGTCCGCGAGCCGCATCACCTCGGCGACGACCTCGCGCATCAGGTCGTCCCGCCCCTCGAAGTGGTAGGAGATCATCCCCGTGCTGCTGAGCCCGGCGCGCTCGGCGATCTTCGCGAACGAGGCCCGGTGGTATCCGACCTCGGCGATGACCTCGATTGCTGCGGCGACGATCTGGGCACGGCGGCCGGTCTCCGTGAAGGAGGACCTGGCCCGGCGCCCCGCCTTTTGCTCGCCCGTGCTGTTCTTTGCTCGCATGAGCAAAACCGTAGCCTCGTTTGCTCGCCCGAGCAAGACCAGGGGTGCGGCCGGTCGGGTGGCGGGTCGGTGCGGGGTGCTCCGGGAACGGGTGAGGGGGGGCGGGGGGGTGGGCGCGCCGGGGGCGCCGGGGGGGGGCGCGGGTGGGGCGGGGGGGGGCGGGCGGGGGGGGGGGTGGGTTG
>NZ_JBHWBW010000093.1:0-21732 GCF_042735675.1 Kitasatospora sp. NPDC059571 | reverse complement strand
TCTCTCCGCCGCCCTGGCGCCCGCGGGGGGCGGGGGGGCCCCCCCCGCCCCGCGCCGGTGCCCGGCCGAACGGCCGGGCGAAGGGCCGGCGGGAGCTCACACCAGGCGGCCCGCGCGTGCAACCATGTGCAGATACAACAACGGAGGAGCCGGTGACGGCGGCAGGGCGAGGAGTGAGAGCGGCCATGAGCGGCGACAGGGGAACGGCGGCCCTCCCGGAGGGCCCCACGGTGCCGGCCCAGTCCACGGCGGCCGCCGGCACGGCTGCCCGCGTCCCCAAGTACTACGGCCTGAAGCGCCATCTGCTGCAGCTCACCGAGACCCAGCCGGCCGGTACGCCGGTGCCGCCGGAGCGGGCGCTCGCCGCGCAGTTCGACACCTCGCGCACCACCGTCCGCCAGGCGCTCCAGGAGCTGGTCGTCGAGGGCCGGCTGGAGCGGATCCAGGGCAAGGGCACCTTCGTGGCCAAGCCGAAGGTCGCCCAGGCGCTGCAACTGACCTCGTACACCGAGGACATGCGGGCCCAGGGCCTGGAGCCGACGTCCCGGCTGATCGAGGTCGGCTACATCAGCGCCGACGACCGGCTCGCCCCGCTGCTGGACATCAAGCCCGGCAGCCGGGTGCTGCGGATCGAGCGCCTGCGCCTGGCCAACGGCGACCCGATGGCGATCGAGGTCGCGCACCTGTCGGCCAAGCGCTTCCCGGCGCTGCGGCGCAACCTGGTCAAGCACAACTCGCTCTACACCGCGCTGCGCGAGGTGTACGGGGTGACGGTGGCCGAGGCCGAGGAGACCATCGAGACCACGCTGGCCAACCCGCGGGAGGCCGGGCTGCTCGGCTCCGACCTGGGTCTGCCGATGCTCCAGCTCTCCCGGCACTCCTTCGACGCCGAGGGCGCCCCGGTGGAGTGGGTGCGGTCGATCTACCGCGGCGACCGGTACAAGTTCATCACCCGGCTGCAGCGCCCCGAGTGAGCCCCGGGGCGGCCCCGACCGTCCCGGGATGAGGGAATCCGGCCCGAACGTAGTGACACCGGTCACGCAGTGCCCTACATTTCGCTGCGTCCTGTCGATCACCGAGGGTGCTGCTCGGCGGGCGCACAGCCATGTGCGCTGCGGTGCCGTCATGGTGACCCCCCTTCACCGGAGCCGCTCACATGTCGTCAGAACAGCCACCGGGCACCCTGCCCGCCGTCACTCCGGCCAGGGTGCTGGCCGCCCTCTGCCTCGCCGTCCCGGTCGTCGCCACGCTCTGGGTGTCCTCGTACACCAAGGCGGACCCCGGGCTCGGCGGCGTGCCGTTCTTCTACTGGTACCAGCTGGCCTGGGTGCCGGTGTCGGCCGTGTTCACGGTCGGCGCCTACCTGCTGATCAACCGCGACGAGAAGGCCCGCCGGGCGGCCCGCGCCGGGGGTGAGGGCTGATGCACAGCGGCATCAACGTGACCGCCCTGGTGGTCTTCCTGCTGTTCTTCGCCCTGGTCTCGGTGATGGGCTTCCTGGCCGCCCGCTGGCGGCGGGCCGACGACGCCCTGCACCTGGACGAGTGGGGTCTGGGCGGCCGCAGCTTCGGCACCTGGATCACCTGGTTCCTGCTGGGCGGCGACCTGTACACCGCGTACACGTTCATCGCGGTGCCGGCGGCGATCTACGGGACCGGCGCGGCCGGGTTCTTCGCGGTGCCGTACACGATCATCGCGTACCCGCTGGTCTTCCTGTTCCTGCCGCGGCTGTGGTCGGTCTCCCGGGTGCACGGGTACGTGACCCCGGCGGACTTCGTGCGCGGCCGGTACGGCTCCAAGGCGCTGTCGCTGGTGGTGGCGCTGACCGGGATCCTGGCCACCATGCCGTACATCGCGCTGCAGCTGGTCGGCATCCAGGCGGTGCTGGACGTGCTGGGCGTGGGCGGCACCGGGAACTGGTTCATGAAGGACCTGCCGCTGTTCCTCGCCTTCGCGGTGCTGGCGGCCTACACCTACTCCTCGGGCCTGCGGGCGCCGGCGCTGATCGCCTTCGTCAAGGACACCCTGGTCTACATCGTGATCATCGTCGCGGTGATCTACATCCCGATGCGCCTGGGCGGCTACGGCCACGTCTTCGACGCGGCCGCGCAGAAGTTCTCTGCGGTCAATCCGGCCACCCACAAGCCGGTCGGCTCGCTGGTGCTCGGCCCGAACGCGCACTGGACGTACGCCACGCTGGCGCTCGGTTCGGCGCTGGCCCTGTTCATGTACCCGCACTCGGTGACCGGCGTGCTGGCCTCGAAGTCGCGCAACACCGTGCGCCGCAACATGGCGATCATGCCGGCGTACTCGCTGATGCTCGGCCTGCTGGCGCTGCTCGGCTTCATGGCGATCGCGGCCGGCGTCGGCAAGGGCGTGAAGGGCTTCAACGCCCAGCTCGCGGTGCCGCAGCTGTTCGAGAACATGTTCCCGGACTGGTTCACCGGCGTGGCCTTCGCGGCGATCGGGATCGGCGCGCTGGTACCCGCCGCGATCATGTCGATCGCCGCCGCGAACCTGTTCACCCGCAACATCTACAAGGAGTTCATCCGCCCGGAGGCGACCGCCGCGGACGAGACCAGGGTCGCCAAGATCGCCTCGCTGCTGGTCAAGGTGGGCGCGCTGGTCTTCGTGCTGGCGATGGACAAGCAGTTCGCGATCAACCTCCAGCTCCTCGGCGGCCTGTGGATCCTGCAGACCTTCGTGTCGATCGTCGGCGGCCTGTTCACCCGGTGGTTCCACCGCTGGGCGCTGCTGGCCGGCTGGGCGACCGGCATGGCCTACGGCACCTGGAAGGCCTACGGGGTCGCCTCCCCCGCCACCAAGCACTTCGGTGGCAGCTCGGCCGAGATCCCGGTGATCGGCCAGATCGGCTACATCGGCCTGACCGCCTTCGTGCTCAACCTGGCCGTCGCGGTGGTGCTCACCCTCGTCCTGAAGGCCGCCAAGGCCCCTGAGGGCGCCGACGAGACCGCCCGGACGGACTACACCGCCGACGCCGGCGATCCGGCCGTGACGGGCGCGCCGCAGCCCGTAGAGGCGCACTGAGCGGTCGCGCGAACCGGGGCAGGGGCGCACACGGCCGGCCCGCATGCGCCCTGTGCTCGCGCCGCCCCCTCCGACAACACTGGAGGGGGCGGCGATCACGTCCGGGAGGGCCGCCCGGAAGCAGACGACCGACACGGGGAGACGGACGATGGCAGAGGCCGGCACCACCATCCTGAACGGGCACCGGGAGACCGGGCACGACCGCGTGCGGCCGCTGCCGTCCGTCCTGATCGCCACCCGGCACGGCGAGTCCGTGGCCAACGTGGAGTTCCGGCTGGCCGAGCAGACCGGTGCACTGACCGTGCCGATCACCAGCCGGGACGCCGACATCCCGCTCTCGATGCACGGCCAGGCGCAGGCCCAGGCGCTCGGCCGCTGGTGGGCCGCGCTGCCGCCGGCCGACCGCCCGCGCGCGCTGTGGTGCTCGCCGTACGTGCGCACCGCCGAGACCGCCCGGATCGCGCTGGCGCAGGCGTCCGGGCTGGGCGCCGTCCCGGTCGGGCTGCAGGTGCGCTACGACGAGCGGCTGCGCGACAGAGAACTCGGCGTGCTGGAGATGCTCACCCGGGCCGCCATCGACAGGGACCACCCCGCCGAGGCGGCCCGCCGGCGCCGGATGGGCGAGCTGTACTACCGGCCGCCCGGCGGGGAGTCCTGGCTCGACGTGGCGCTGCGGGTGCGCAGCGTGCTGCGCGACCTCGCCGAGGAGGAGGCGGACCGGCCGGTGCTGGTGGTGGCGC
The DNA here is from genome assembly GCF_042735675.1 of Kitasatospora sp. NPDC059571. Classification (NCBI taxonomy): domain Bacteria; kingdom Bacillati; phylum Actinomycetota; class Actinomycetes; order Kitasatosporales; family Streptomycetaceae; genus Kitasatospora; species Kitasatospora sp. NPDC059571. The sequence goes on along the minus strand of NZ_JBHWBW010000093.1, from coordinate 17,944 downwards.
ACGACTGCACGGTGCTGATGCTCCGCCACATCCTGGACCGGCTGGGCGAGGAGCAGCTGCTCGCGCTGGAGCCGGTCGGCAACTGCTCGACCAGTGTGTGGCGGGCGGACGGCGGGCGGCTGCGGCCGTACTCCTGGAACGCCGTGGACCACCTCGGCTGACGGGGTGTGGCGCTGGTCACAGCGCCTTCGAGTGACCTCTCCCGCGCCCCGGTGCGTCTCCTGTTCGACGGCGTTCGTTTCGTCGACGAAGGGGAGCAGACCGTGGGCGGTGTCCGACACTTCTTGATCGGATTACGGCGGCGGCGCCGTGCGCGGGCCGCCCTCCGGCGGGCCCGGCGCCTGCTGCCCACCCGGCGGCAGCTGCTCGCGGGCCTGCTGGCCTCGGCGGCGCTGCTGGCGGGAGCGGTCGGCTGGTTCTGGGAGACCACCGACGTGCCGGACGACCTGAACGCCTTCGCCACCCAGCAGAACAACGTCTTCTACTGGTCGGACGGCACCGAGATGGCCCGAACCGGGCAGGTCAACCGGCAGGAGGTGCCGCTCGACCGGGTGCCGGGGCCGGTGCGGTGGGCGGTGGTGTCGGCGGAGAACGAGACGTTCTACTCGGACCCGGGGGTGTCGGTCACCGGGATCGGCCGGGCGGTGGTGCGGATGGCCACCGGCGGGGACACCCAGGGCGGCTCGACCATCACCCAGCAGTACGTCAAGAACATCTATCTGAACCAGCGCCAGGACGTGTCCCGCAAGCTCAGCGAGATCGTCATCGCGGTCAAGCTGGACCAGCGGATGGACAAGGACGACATCCTGGCCGGCTACCTCAACACCAGCTGGTTCGGCCGGGGCAGCTACGGCATCGAGCGGGCCGCCGCGGCGTACTACGGCAAGGACGTGTCGGCGCTCGACCCCAGTGAGGGGGCGTTCCTGGCGGCGCTGCTGAAGGGCGCCGGCCTGTACGACCCGGCGCTCGGGCCGGAGAACCGCACCCGGGCGGTCGCCCGCTGGTCGTGGATCCTGGACCGGATGGTCGCCACCGGGCACCTGTCGGCCGCCGAGCGGGCGCGGTACACGGTCTTCCCCGAGCCGGTCGCCCCGCGCCCGGCGGCGGGCCTGGGCGGCCAGACCGGCTATCTGGTGGACATGGCCCGGACGTACCTGGAGGGCCACTCGGACATCACGCCGGCCAGGTTCGACCTGGGCGGCTTCCAGATCCGCACCACCTTCGACCGGCGGCGCACGGCCGCCCTCGCCGACGCGGTGAAGTCCGCCGGGCCCGCCCTGGACCCGGCCGGGCGCGCCGCCGACCAGCACGTCCACATCGGCGCCGCCTCGGTGGCCGCGGACGGCCGGATCACCGCCCTGTACGGCGGCCCGGACTACCTGAAGCAGGGCTTCAACGACGCCAACACCTCCAACGTGCCGGTCGGCACGGCGTTCACCCCGCTGGTGTACGCCGCGGGGCTGGCCCAGGGCGTGCAGCACGAGCGCGGCGGCCGGCGGACCGCGGTGCACCCAGCCACGCCGTACGACGGCAACGACGGGACGGTGGTCACCACCCCGGAGGGGCCGTACTGGGGGCGGGACGGGCGGATCGCGAAGGCGGTCAACGACGACCGGCGCAGCTGGGGCCGGATCAGCCTGCGGACGGCGGTCGCGCAGTCGGTGAACGGGCCGATGATGCAGCTCGGCATGGACGTCGGCCTGGAGGGGGTGCGCCGTGGCGCGGTGGCGCTGGGGCTGCTGCCCGACAGCCTGGGCGAGCTGGTGCCGGCCTTCTCGCTGGGCAACTCCCGGCCGAGCACCGTCCGGATGGCGTCGGCGTTCACGGCCTTCCCGAACGGCGGCCGGCACACCGACCCGTACTCGGTGGACCGGGTGACGCTGGGCGGTGCGCCGGTGGCGGTGGCCCGGCCGGCCGCCGCGCAGGTGCTGGACCCGGCGGTGGCGGGGGAGGTCGACGACGCGCTGCGGGCCGCCGTCCGCGAGGGCACCGGCAAGGACGCGGCCGGGGCGGCCCCCGACGCGGCGGGCAAGACGGGGACGACCGCGGACCACACCGCGGGCTGGTTCGTCGGCAGCAGCGGCGGGACGGCCACCGCCGTCACGGTCTTCCGGATGGATCCGAGGACGCTGGAGCTCTACCCGCTGGACGGCCTGGGCGGCAGCGATCCCGCGGCGCCGGCGTCCGCCTTCCCGACCAGGATCTGGGCGGCGTACACCCGCAGCGGCGGGTAGCCGGGCGGCGGGGTCGGGCGGCCGGGGGTGTCCCGGCCGCCCGGCCCCGCCGGGTCAGCGCACCAGCTGGGACCAGTCGGCGGGCTGGCCCGGGTCGAGGCCGCGCAGCCGCTCCAGCACCTTCGGGTCCTGGGCGTCGAGCCAGTCGGCGAGTTCGCGGAAGGACACGCAGCGCACGCCGTCGCGGTGGCAGACGTCCTTCACCACGTCCTCGACGGCCTGCATGTAGATGCCGCCGTTCCAGGTCTCGAAGTGGTTGCCGATGAACAGCGGCGCCCGGCTGCCGTGGTAGGCGCGTTCGAAGCCGTTCAGGTAGCCGTCCCGGGTCTGCCGCTCCCAGGCGGCGTACTTCTTCGGGTCGCCCGCCGTGCTGTCGCCGGACTGGTTGGCCAGGAAGTTGAAGTCCATCGACAGCACCTGGACCTGCTTGCCGGGGTACGGGAGCAGCTGGAGCGGGAAGTTCCAGATGCCGCCCCGCTTCGTCGGCCATATCTGGAACTCGCCCTGCGAGCTGGCGTCGTAGCGGAAGCCGGCCGCCTTCTCGGCGGCGAGCAGGTTCTGCTGGCCCTCCAGGCAGGGGGCGCGGCCGCCGACCAGTTCCTTGCCGTAGTCGAACGGCAGGGCGGGGACGTCGGTGAGGCCGGTGTTGGTCTTCCAGGTGTTCACGAAGGTGCGGGCCTGCTCCAGTTCGCTGCTCCACTCCGCGGTGCTCCAGTCGCCGCCGCCCTTGGGGCCGCAGAAGTGGCCGTTGAAGTGGGTGCCGATCTCGTTGCCGTCGAGCCAGGCCTGCCGTACCTGCTCCAGGGTGGCGCGCAGGTGGGCGTCGGTCGGGAAGGAGATGTCGGCGGTGCCCTGCGGGTGCTGCGGCGGGTGGTAGAGGTCGTGCTTGGCCTTGGGCAGCAGGTAGATGCCGCTGAGGAAGAACGTCATGTGGGCGCCGTTCTCCTGGGCGACCCGGCGGAAGTGCGAGAACAGGTGGTCCTCGTTCTCCAGGGCGCCGTCCCAGGAGAAGACCACGAACTGCGGCGGCTGCTCGCCGGGCTTCAGCTTGGCCACCGGCGGGCGGGCCGGCTGGGGGCCGGTGTCGGAGGTGGAGCCGTCGCCGATCGACCGGACGCGGCCGTCCCAGGTGGGCGAGGGCGCGGGGGCGACCGGGGCCGGGCGGGCCGCGGTGCTCGGTGCCGGGTCGGCCGCGGTGCCCGCGGGCGGCGGCCCGCCGAGTCTGCCGTGCGGGTCCGGTGCCAGTACCAGCGCGAGCACGGCGGCCGTGGTGACGGCGAGCAGTCCGGCCCTGCGGCGTGCGGTCCTCATCTGTGCCCCGATCGTCCGAGCGGCGGCCGTCCGATCGGCCGCCGGTGATCTCGTCCCCCCACGGGAAACACGTGATGAGTGCCCGTCAGGTTGCACGCGGGGTCGGGGCGGCGTGGCCGGGCGCTACCCGGCGGGGACGGCGACGGCCTCCGCGGGGCCGGCGAAGGCCCGGCGGTAGGCCTGCGGGGTGGTGCCGAGCCGGCGGGCGAAGTGGTGCCGCAGAGTGGCGGCGTTGCCGAAGCCGCAGCGGGCGGCGACGGTGTCGATCGGCTCGTCGGTGGCCTCCAGCAGGCGCTGGGCGAGCAGTAGGCGCTGTCCGGTGAGCCAGCGGTGCGGGGTGGTGCCGGTCTCCTGCTGGAAGCGGCGGGCGAAGGTGCGCGGCGCCATGTGGGCGAGCGCGGCGAGGCGTTCGACGGTGGCCTCCTCGTCGAGGTGGTGGCGCATCCAGTCGAGCACCGGGGCGAGCGAGTCGGCGCCCGGCTCGGGCAGCGGGCGGGCGACGAACTGGGCCTGGCCGCCGTCGCGGTGCGGGGCGACCACCATCCGGCGGGCGATCGCACGGGCCACCTCGGCGCCCTGGACCTTGCGCACCAGGTGGAGGCAGGCGTCGATGCCCGCGGCGGTGCCGGCCGAGGTGATGACCGGGTCCTCGTCGACGTAGAGCACGCCGGGTTCGACGGTGGTGAGCGGGAAGCGGCGGGCCATCTCGTCGGCGTGCCGCCAGTGGGTGGTGGAGCGGCGGCCGTCCAGGAGCCCGGCGGCCCCGAGCAGGAAGCTGCCGCTGCAGATCGACAGGGCGCGGGCGCCGCCGTCGACGGCGGCGCGCAGCGCCTCGATCAGGGCGGGCGGGTAGGTGTCGCGCAGGCCGGTGGCGGTGACCACGATCAGGTCGGCGCCGGCGAGCCGCTCCGGGCCGTACGGGGCGTCGACGGTGAAGCCGGCGTGGGTGCGCTTGGGGCCGGGCCGGTCGGAGGCGAGGGCGAAGTCGTAGACCGGCAGGCCCTCCTCGCTCCGGTCGAGGCCGAACACCTCGCACGCCACCCCCAGTTCGAAGGGGTGGACCTCTTCCAGCACGACCGCCACCACGTTCTTCAGCATGGCCCCAGGATGCCGCTGGCAGGATTTCGAGGCAAGAGGGCATTCCTGCCACTCGTCGGGCGGCCGGGCCGCCGCGACAGTGGAGGCATGACCTCCTCAGCGATCACCGGCATCCTCGTCCTGGCCCTCGCGGTCGGCGGCTTCGGCCTGCTCGGCGCCCTGGTCGGCCGGGACCTCGACCGCACCTCGCGGCACGGCCGCGACAACTGGCACCGGGCCGGGGGCTACCCGGCCGACCCGGCGCTGCCCGACCGGCTGCACGGCACCCCGGCCCCCGCGGGCCCGGCCGCGGCAGGCAGACTGGCCGGATGGACGTCCTCATCCGCCACGCCCTCGAAGGCGACCTCGCACCGGCCGGCGACCTCTGCGTCGAGGTCTTCGTCGGGGACGGCTACAGCCTCGCGGACGGCCCGTACGCCGGGCTCCTGCGCGACACCCGCCGGCGCAGCACGGAGGCCGAGCTCCTCGTCGCGGTCGACGCCGGCGACGGGCGTGTGCTCGGCTGCGTGACCTTCGCCGCGGGCGGCACCGAGTGGGCCGACATCGCCCGGCCGGACGAGGGCGAGATCCGGATGCTCGCGGTGGGCCGCGCCGCCCGCGGCCGCGGGGTGGGCGCGGCCCTGGTCGAGGCGGCGGCGGAGCGCAGCCGCGCGCTCGGACTGGCCGGGATGGCGTTCTCCACCCGGCCGGAGATGACCGCCGCGCACCGCCTCTACGAGCGGCTGGGCTTCCGCCGCGACCCCGGGCGGGACTGGGAGCCGCTGCCGGGGATGGCGCTGATGGTGTATGCGCTGACCTTCTGACAGCTCCGCTGCGGGCCGGGCCCGTCCGGCGGGCGACCTCGCCGACGGGCGCCGGGGACCCGGGCACTATGCTCGGTCGACCGTAGAGCGATTCCCTCCGGAGATGACCGGAACCGACCGGCTGCCCATCCTCGGCCGACCCGGAGGGCTGGCTCAGCGTCCGAGCTGAAGGGGAGCAATGCGCGAGGCGCCCACGGGGAGCGGCAGGCCTGCACCGGCCGCGTACACCGTGCAGGACATGCGGGCCGCCAGGGGGTCGACGATCGTGCCCGGGCAGAGCCGCTACGCGGTGGAGGTCCCGGAGCTGCGGAGCCCGGAGCCCGGGCCCGGCGGATCCGGCGGCCGCGCGCCCCGGTACGACGCGGTGGACGGCCTGCGCGGCGTCGCGATCCTCTCCGTCCTGCTCTACCACACCAACTGGTTCCAGAACGGCCTGTTCGGTGTCGACGCGTTCTTCGTGCTCTCCGGCTTCCTGGTCACCCTGCTGCTGGTGCGCGAGCTCGACCGCAGCGGCCGGATCGCGCTCGGCCGGTTCTACCGCCGCCGCGCCAAGCGCCTGATACCCGGGCTGCTGATCACCCTGGTCGCGGTGCTCGCCCTGGCGCTGCTGTTCAGTCCGCTGCGCGAGGCCCGGCAGTTCCGGCCCGAGGCGCTCGCCGCGCTCTTCCAGGCCGCGAACTGGGCCCAGCTGCTGCGCGGCGGCTCGTACTGGGACCACTTCGCCTCGATCGACCCGTTCTCCGCGATGTGGTCGCTCAGCATCACCGAGCAGTTCTACGTGGTGTGGCCACTGCTGCTGCTCCTGGTCTACGTGGTGTGCCGCCGCTCGCTGGCGGCGACCGGCACGGTCACCTTCCTGCTCTTCGGCGCGGCCGCCGCGGTCGCCCCGCTGATGTGGGACGGCTCCAACAGCGACCGGCTGTACCTGGGCACGGAGAGCCGCGCGGTCGGGTTCGCCGCGGGTGCGGCGGCGGCCTTCGTCGTCCACCTGCGCCACCGGCGCTCCGCCGCCGCCGGGCGCGAGGGCGGCTCGGCCGCCGCCACCGTCCTGCTGAACCTGCTCGGCGTCGGCTGCCTGGCCGGGGTGGTCTGGCTCAGCATCGAGGTGTCGACGTACCACACCCCGTGGCTGTACGCGAAGGGCGGCCTCGCCGCGGTGGCCGCGCTGGTCGCCGTGCTCGCGGCGACGCTCTGCCACGACCGCGGCCCGCTGGCCAAGGTGCTCTCGTTCCACCCGCTGGTCGTCACCGGCCGGATCTCCTACAGCCTCTACCTGCTGCATCTGCCGGTCTACTGGCTGCTGCAGCAGCACGTGGACGACACCACCCCGGCCACGCTGCTGGGGATCGGCGGCGCGATCACCTGGGTGCTGGCGTGGTTCCTGCACCGCTTCACCGAGGGCATCCGGCTGCGCGACTGGCGGGTCGGCCGGGCGCTGCCGCTGCTCACCGCGGGCGCGCTGCTGGTCGGTGCCGGCAGCTGGTACCTGCCGCAGGTCATCGAGTACCGGATGCGCCCGGCCGGGAAGCCGGTGGTGCTGACCCTCGGCGACTCGTTCGCGGAGGACCTGGCCGCCGCGCTGTACCAGGAGGGCGGCCGCTACGCGGTGGTCGACGGCGGCATCAGCGGCTGCGGCGTCTTCGGCCCGGAGAAGGTCCGCGGCACCTCGCAGGTGGAGTTCCCGGTCTCCGCGGAGTGCCGCGACCAGGCATCCGGGTGGGCGGCCTCGCTGGCGGACGCCCACCCGGCGGTGACCGTCCTCCACCTCGGCTGGGACGCCGCGGAGCAGTACGTCGACGGCCGCTGGATCTCGCCGTGCGACGACGCCTACCGCGCCCGCTACCTGGCCCGGCTCAAGGACGCCGTGGACCTCGTCCACCGGGATGCCCCGGACACCCGGATCCTGCTGATGAACGAGCGCACCCAGAACGGCGCGATCAACTACAAGTGGGGCTCCTGCTACAACCGGCACATCGAGGACTTCGTCAACTCCACCGGCGGCCAGGTCCAGTTGCTGGACCTGGAGGCCTTCCTCTGCCCCAAGGGCGTCTGCCGGTGGACGGACGACGGCGGCGCCTCGCTCTACCCGGTGAACGACGGCGTGCACCTCGCACCGGCCGGCAAGCGGCTGGTCGCGCCGTGGCTGCAGGACCGGATCGCCGAGGCGCTGGCCGGCCCGGCCGCCCCCGCGGCCTCCGACGACCCGGCCCCGCCGTCCCCGTCGTCCGCCGCCTCGCCCTCGGCGTCCCCCTCGGCCTCGCCCACGGCGGGGAAGTCCGCCCAGCCGTCCCGGTCGCCGCGGCCGAAGTCGACCAGCCCCCGGCCGAGCGGCTCGCACGGGACCAGCCCGAAGCCGACCGGGCAGCACACCTGACGGCCCTCCCGTCCGGCCCGGTCGCGGGCCGGACGGGGGTCAGCCCTTCGGCACCTGGTAGCTGCCCGCGAAGCAGTCGCGGATCGCCTTCTCGGAGTCGGGGCGGCCGGCGAACTCCATCCGCGGGGTGTCCTGGTCGGCCTTCTTGTTGGGGTCGGTGCCGAAGTAGGCCGACCAGAAGTACACGCCGGCGAGCTTGCGCTGCTGGGCGACCTGGCAGACCGCCTGGTACCAGTTGGCCTGGACGGCCTCGTTGAGCGCCCGCTTGGCGTAGAAGTCGCCGGGCTTCTTGTAGGCGCCCTCCTGGGCGGGGATGCCCACCTCGGTCAGCATGGTCGTCGGCAGCGCGCCCTTGCCCTTGCGGTCCAGCCACTTGTTCCAGGACGCGACCAGCTCCGAGACGGGCGCGTCGTCCGCCGCGCTCTTGGCCGGGAAGTAGGCGTCCACCCCGATGTCCGGCAGCGGGATGTCCACCGGGCCGGAGATGTAGCTGTCGAAGTTGGCGTCGTAGCCGAGCTCGCCGTCGAAGAGCCTGTGGGCCTGGTCCACCAGGCCCTGCCAGTGCGGGTCGCCCTCCAGCGAGTTGAACTCGGTGCCGAGGGTGAACGCGGCGGCGTGGTGCTCCTTGGCCATCTTCAGGTACGGGGTCAGCAGCTTGCCGTAGCTGGTGAACCACGCGTCCTTGTCGGCGGGCGTGATGTTGCCGCGCCAGCCGCCGGCCGCCGGCTTGAGCGAGACCTCGTCGAGGATCGGGCGGACGGTGGTGCGCAGGCCCGCCCGCTGGGCGGTGTCCAGCAGCACGGCGAGCCGCTCCGGGGTCGGCGTGGTCGGCTGCGCCTCCAGCTCCGTGGAGCTGCGCCCGCCGGTGTACACCGGGAAGGAGACCGCCATCGCGTTGGCGTTGAGGTCGACCAGGTACTTGACGATGCGGTCGGCCTTGCCCTGGACGAAGTTCTCCGGGTCCGCCGGGTCGTCCAGCCAGTACACCTGCACGCCCCACTCGGGGGTCCCCGGCTGCCAGACCCGGGCGACCCGCGGGCCGTCGTAGGACGCGGAGGCGCTCGGGGCGGCGGCGGACCCGGAGCCGGACGGGCTCTCGCCCGGCAGGGCACTCGCCGCGGACGGCGAGGCCCCGGTGCCGTGCGCGAAGGTGACCGGGTGGTCCCCGTAGAGGACGGGGACGGCGGCCGTGATGCCGATGACGGCGACCGGCAGGACGAAGATGACGTAGCGCTTCACGTGGGGATTCCTGCTGCGGTCAGGCCGGCTTGGCGATGACGACGAACTTGTTCTCCTCGCGGCGGAGGAACTTGACGAGGCCGCGCAGGCCGCCCAGGCCCTCCAGGAAGGAGAACACCGGGATCAGGGCGACGATCGCCATCGGCTCCCACCACTTGCGGCGGTGCTGCGCGGAGGAGATGACGTTCAGCCGCAGCCCCTCCCAGTAGGTCCAGATCACGTAGGCGAAGTTGATCGCCCAGATGAGGACCACCGACTGTGTCACCGGGGAGGTGTTGACCGTGCCGGTGAACCAGGCGACCAGCAGGATCAGGCCGACGTGCTGCAGCGGGCCGAGGACCCAGCTGACCATGCCCATCCCGATGAACACCCGGTACTTCAGCGGGATGCTCTTGTTGAAGCAGAGCGCGACCAGGCCCCAGGCCCAGCGCTCGCGCTGCTTGATGAAGTCCCGCACACCGGCCGGCGAGGCGCCGTAGCAGCGCCCGTTGAACCAGTCGCTGCGGCCGGGGTAGCGGGTGCAGAAGTTGAGGGCGTGCTGGGCGTCCTCGACGATCGTCTTGGGCCCGAAGTCCCAGCCGATGGTGGCCTCCACGGACGCCCGCATCAGCAGCAGCTCGCCGTGCACGCCGGCCACCGGCGTGCCGGTGCCGGTCATCGCCCGGAAGCGGGCGATGTCGTCGGCGGGCCGGATCGCGTCGGCGAGCCAGGTGAAGAGGTTGACCGCGTTCTCCCGCGGATACGTCAGGATGCCCTGGGCCATGTGCTTGGCGTCGTCGCCGGCCCGCCGCTGGCGGTTGATGAACTGGGCGGTGGAGGCCGCGGTGTCCGGGCCGACGCCGGTGTCGTCGTCCATGTGCAGCACCCAGACGTCGTCCTCCGCCTCGCCCTCCTCGATCCGCAGCTCGTGCGAGTAGTGGTTGGCGCGGGCCTTGAACTTGGTGCCGTTCGGCGTCTGGTACGCCTTCGGGACGGTGACCACCCGGATCAGCGGGTTCAGCTCGGCCAGCGCGTCGATCTTCTCCGCGGCCTCGCAGCCCTCCTCGGTGAGGACGTCCACCCGCATCCACGGGAAGTAGGCCGGCAGGTGGTCCACGTACGAGAGGACCGAGCGCTCCAGGGCCGGGTAGGTGTCGTGCCGGCCGATGGTCGGCACCAGGACGATCAGGAAGTCGTCCTCGGCCGGGGCCGGCGGGACCATCTTCTCCACCTGGCGGATGCGCCGGCGCACCATCAGCACGCCCTGGAAGCCGATCAGCACGCCCACGACCGGCAGCGACCAGACGATGGTGAGGACCCAGCCGAGCGCGGTCGGATTGGGGACGAAGGCCCAGAGCGAGAAGCCGAAGATGATCAGGAAGGATATGTAGAACGGCAGCACGCCAGGCGTCCACGCCGCGTGCCGGTCGGCCAGCCGCTTGGCCTCACGGGAGGTCGTGATCACGGGCCGGGCGGTCGCAGTCGTCATCTCGGATGCGTTCCTCGTACGGATGTCGCGGGTATCTCGGGCGGCCTGCGGTCGGCGGCCGGCCCGGCACCGCCGGTCACGGGGTGTCCTGGACGGCGTCCGGCGCCGGCGCCGGAGCCGGTGCCGCGGACTGGGCGGGAGCGGGAGCGGGTGCGGCCGGCTGCGGCGCGTCCTGCCCGGCCGGGGCCTGCTGCGGGAGCGGGGCGCCCTGCTGCGGCTGGGGCTGCTGCGGCGGGGTCGGCGCCCAGGCCTGCGGCGGCTGCCCGAAGGAGGGCTGGGCCGGCGGCGCCCCGAACTGCGGCGCCCCGAAAGGGGGCTGGCCGAACTGCTGCTGGGCGGGCGGCCAGGCCTGCGGCGGCTGCCCGAACGCCGGCTGGGCCGGCGGCTGCCCGAAGGCGGGCTGTGGGAACGGCGGCTGGAACGGCGCCGGCGACCACGGCGCGGCGGCCGGGGCCGCGTCCGCGCCGGCCAGCGACCGCAGCACGATCAGGGTGAGCGCGGTGGTCACCAGCAGGCCCGCGCCGAAGGTGGCGAGCTTCAGCCAGCCCTCGACGGTGCCGGTGAACCAGGCGCGCTGCGGGGCGTCGAACAGGGCGCCGGTGAGGCTGCGCAGCCGGTTGTAGCCCTCGACCAGTGCCACGCCGACCACGACCCCGCGCGCCCAGCCGCGGCCGGTGAACATCAGCCAGGCCGCCGCGAGGTACACGACCGCGTAGTTGAGGCTGTTGGTCTCCGCGCGGGCGGCGCCGTCACTCACGCCGTAGTAGAAGATGCCCTCGACGAAAGTCCCGAAGCCGACCTGGGCGAAGCAGTTGTACGCCGCCCAGGCGAGCAGGACGACGCCCCAGCCGGCGGCGATCCCGGCGGCGATCCGCACCGAGCGGCTGCCGTCGCCCACCCCGTTCGAACCGATCGTCGGCATGCGCCACCCACCATCCCCCGCGGCCGCCCGGCGGCCCCACCCCGCCGTCGCCCCGGTGATCGGCGACGGCCGTAAACGGTCAACTCCGGTCCAAGGTTCCCACACCGGCCGCACGGCAAGGAAACGGGGGGCCGCCGGATCCGGCGATCGTTACCAAACTCACTGGATGTGCAGCGAGGACCAGTCGAAGTTTGCTCCGAAGTGCCCGTATCCTCCGGTGATGGCCTGCTTGCTGTTGTAGGTCGCCTTCACGTCGGCGAGCGAGTTGACCACCTGGTCGGGGATCAGGTTCTTCTCCGTCAGGGCCTGCCCCCAGACCGTCCACAGCGTCCACGGGGTCCGGGTGAGCGTCTCCTTCTGCCGGGCGTTCACCGGCACGGCGAACGACTCGGCGAGGATCCGCGGCTTCCGGTAGGCGGCCAGGCCGTCGTAGTAGCGCTTCGTCCACACCTCGCCGGTGCCGATCGGGTCGCGCGGGCTGCCGCTGTAGTCGTCCACGCCCACGACGTCCACGTACTGCTCGCCCGGATAGTAGTTCCACGGGTCCACGCCGGGCGCGCCGTCCCAGGAGACCGGCGACCAGACGAAGATCAGGTTGTGCAGGCCGCGGGTCCTCACCAGGTAGTCATAGGTGATCCGCCAGAGCTTCTGGTAGTCGGCGCCGCGCTGCCCGGACCACCAGAAGCTGTGCCGGCAGTCGGCGTTGTTCATCTCGTGGTACGGCCGGAACAGCACCGGCACGTCGTGGTCCGCGAGGTACTGCAGGTGGTCGGCCAGGTAGGAGAGGTCGGTCAGCAGCTGCCGGTGCTCGGCGGTGCCCGCGGAGTCGTCGACGACCCGGCCGAACCAGGTGGGGTCGGTCGCGGCCGGCGAGTTGGCGCACAGCACCCGGTCGAAGGACTTCACCGGCGAGCCGGGGTACGGCTCGTGGAAGGACATCCCGACGAGCCCGGCCGGCCCGCCGCCGTTGTCCGGCAGCGAGGTGGTGGAGCCGTCGCAGTTCTGCTGCACGCCGCTGGCGCCGTACGTCCCGTCGTCGGGTCGGGGGTGGCCGGACCAGACGGCGGTCAGCAGGTCGACCGCATCGTCGGTGTACTGCCACTTGGACGAGCAGGTCGGCCACTTGTCCTTGGAGTAGCTGCGCGGGTTGCCGACGCCCCAGTCGCCCTGCCCGTAGCCCGGGCCCAGGTCGGTCTCGACGAAGCCGGGCAGCTTGCCGGTGATGTCGGCGGCCTTCTTGTAGTAGTAGCCGACGCCCTTGATGCCCTGGTAGTCACCGTAGTTGAGGTTGTACAGCTCGTTCTGCGCCTCGACGTGGTGGCCGATGACGGTGCCCTTCGGGTGCCCGTCGCGGGCCTGGCTCTCCAGGTCGGCGAGCATCTGGTAGACCGCCCGGGCGTTGGGCGAGGCCTTCGGGTCCCGCTTGACCAGGTCGGCGCCGAGCGAGGCGGGCAGCGGCCGGGCCGGGACCAGGTGGCTCGACCCGGTGCCGCTCGGCGCGGCACCCGGTGCGGGGGCGGCCCCGCCGTCCCCGCCCATCAGGACCACGGCCGTGCACAGGGCCGCGGCGGTGACCGCGGCGACCGGTATCGCGGCCCGGCTGCGCAGCGCGCGCGGCAGCATCACAGGCTCCCCCAGGGCAGATGTGGATCTTCCGGACGGAACGGTACCCGCCCGCTCAGGACCCCCCGGCCCCGGGGCCGCCGCTCCCGGCGGCGCCCCAGGTCAGTGCTTGCCGGCCGCCGCGGCGCGCGCCAGCAGGGTCTGCTTCAGGTGCTTGGCGAAGTCCGGGGCCGCGTCGGTGGCCGCCTGGTCCGCGGCGGTGCCGCCGACCTTGGCCGAGCCGGAGGCGGTGAAGTAGGCGTACCGGCCGAGCGTCGCGTGGGTGCTGGTGCAGCCGACGGCCTGGCAGAAGTCGGCGACCCCGTCGGCCTTGAGGCCCTTGATGTGGCCGCGGTACTTCTTCATCGCGGTCTCGGCCTGGAGCTTGTGGTCGAAGACCGCGATGCCGACCACGACCGCGCTGTCGCCGGAGACGTAGGTCGCCCGGAGCACCTGGCGGCAGGCCTGGCCGGCGATGACGTCGCCGAGGCCGCCGATGGTGGCGTTCCAGCACGGCTCGGTGGTGGCCGCGCTGCGGCGGGTCCACGGCCGGCCGTCGATGGTGAGCGTCTCGTCGGGGAAGAACGCCGCCGGGTCCACCGGCGCACCGTCGGTGGCCAGTTCCCAGATCGGCTGCGACGGGTCGGCCGGATCGGCGCCGCCGCTGCCGGCCGGGGCCGGGCGGGCGGTGCCGGACTGCGAGGCGGTCGGCCCGGGGGCCGGCGGGTCGTTCTTGCCGCCCGCGACCACCACGGCGGTGGCGGTCAGGCCGCCGACCACGACGACGGCGAGCACGCCGAAGAGGAGGGTCCTGAGCCGCCGGCGGCGGCGCTGCTCGCTCTCGGCGCGGTCCGCCATGGCGGCCCAGTCGGGCTCGGCTGACGCCTGCGGGAGGTGGCCCGGGAACTGCCCAGGCTGCCCGCCCGGGCCGCCGTACGGCCCGTACCCCCCGTTGTTCATACCCGCCCCATCACTCATGAGCGCAGATCCTAGGCCATCGGTCCGACGGACCGACAGGGACCTGGGCGGGGTTCGGCGGGCCGTCCGCGACTCCCCGGACGGTCACTCCCCGCCACCCGGAGACTACGCCGCACGACACAACATCTGGGGTCGCGTAGATCAGACACCACAACATGTATGCTCACTCTCGCTGTCGACGCAGGGGAACCCGGTGGGAGTCCGGGACTGCCCCGCAACGGTGAGCAGGCCCGTGATTGCCCGGGCCCGCGCAGTCCGAGGGCCTGCCGACGGTGTGCCACCGGCTTCCCCGCAGATGCCATGAAGCACAGCTGTACGTCCGGGCCTCGCGGGCAGGCCGGGTGGCGCCGCGCGCCCTGGGAGCAACCGGGCGTGCCGTCCTCCCCTGCCGCGTACCGGTCCGGGCGGCCTCCCCCACGGGAGGTGCCCCGTCCGCTGCCGCCACAGGAGAGAGTGCGCCTTGACCGTCGCTGCCTCAGTCACCCTGCCCTCCCAGGGTTCTGCCGACTCCGCCCAGACCGACCCCGGTGCGGCGCTGCTCCGGCTGCTCACCGACCGCAGCACCGACCTCCCCCAGGTGGACCCCGGCCACGTCGCCGCCGCCGCGCTGCGCGGCCGCCACGCCGGCTCGGACTTCGCCGAGCTGCGCGGGCTGGCCGTGGAGGCCGCCGCGTCGATGATCGCCGAGGACCCCCAGTACTCGAAGCTCGCCGCCCGCCTGCTCGCCCTGGAGATCCGGGACGAGGCCGTCTCGCAGGGCGCCCACTCCTTCGCCGCCTCGATCGCCGTCGGCCACGCCGAGGGCCTGATCGGCGACGCCACCGCCGCCCTGGTCGCCCGGCACGCCGACCTGTTCGACTCCCTGATCGACCCGCAGGGCGACGACCGCTTCGAGTACTTCGGCCTGCGCACCGTGCAGTCCCGCTACCTGCTGCGCCACCCGATCACCCGCAAGGTCGTCGAGACCCCGCAGCACTTCCTGCTGCGCGTCGCGGCGGGCCTGGCGGTCGGCGACAGCGAGCAGTCGGTGGCCGAGGTCGCCGAGCTGTACCGGCTGATGAGCCGTCTGGAGTACCTGACGTCCTCTCCGACGCTCTTCAACTCCGGCACCAAGCACCCGCAGATGTCCTCCTGCTACCTGCTGGACTCCCCGCTGGACAACCTGGACTCGATCTACAACCGCTACGCGCAGATCGCCCGGCTGTCCAAGCACGCCGGCGGCATCGGCCTGTCCTACTCGCGGATCCGCTCCCGCGGCAGCCTGATCCGCGGCACCAACGGCCAGTCCAACGGCATCGTGCCGTTCCTGCGGACCCTGGACTCCTCGGTCGCCGCGGTCAACCAGGGCGGCCGCCGCAAGGGCGCGGCCTGCGTCTACCTGGAGACCTGGCACGCCGACATCGAGGAGTTCCTGGAGCTCCGCGACAACACCGGCGAGGAGGCCCGCCGGACCCACAACCTCAACCTGGCGCACTGGATCCCGGACGAGTTCATGCGCCGGGTCAACGCGAACGCCGACTGGTCGCTGTTCTCCCCCGCCGACGTCCCCGAGCTGGTCGACCTGTGGGGCGCCGAGTTCGACGAGGCGTACCTGAAGGCCGAGCAGGCCGGCAAGGCCGTCCGCACCATCCCGGCGCAGACCCTGTACGCCCGGATGATGCGCACCCTGGCGCAGACCGGCAACGGCTGGATGACCTTCAAGGACGCCTCCAACCGGGCCGCCAACCAGACCGCGCTGCCCGGCCGCACCGTGCACTCCTCCAACCTCTGCACGGAGATCCTGGAGGTCACCGACGACTCCGAGACGGCCGTCTGCAACCTCGGCTCGGTCAACCTGGGCGCCCACGTCGCCGCCGGCGCCACCGCCGCCGACCTGCTGAACGCGATGGACTGGGAGCGCTTGGACGCCACCGTCCGCACCGCGGTGACCTTCCTGGACCGGGTCATCGACATCAACTTCTACCCGACCACCGAGGCCGGCAACTCCAACTCCCGCTGGCGGCCGGTGGGCCTGGGCGTGATGGGCCTGCAGGACGTCTTCTTCCAGCTGCGGATCGACTTCGACTCCGCCGAGGCGAAGGCGCTGTCCACGCTGATCTCCGAGCGGATCATGCTCACCGCGTACGAGCGCTCCGCGGACCTCGCCGAGCAGTTCGGCCGCCACGAGGCGTACGGCGAGACCCGCGCGGCCCGCGGCGAGCTGCACATCGACCACTTCGCCGCCGCCACCCCGCAGTGGGCGGCCCGCTGGGAGGCGCTGCGCGCCCGGATCGCGGAGACCGGCCTGCGCAACTCGCTGCTGCTGGCGATCGCGCCGACCGCGACCATCGCCTCCATCGCCGGCGTGTACGAGTGCATCGAGCCGCAGGTCTCCAACCTGTTCAAGCGCGAGACGCTCTCCGGCGAGTTCCTCCAGGTCAACCCGTACCTGGTGCGCGAGCTCAAGGAGCTCGGCGTCTGGGACCAGCAGACCCGGGACGCGCTGCGCGAGGCCAACGGCTCGGTGCAGGACCTCAACTGGCTGCCCGCCGGGGTCCGTTCGCTGTACCGCACGGCCTGGGAGCTGCCGCAGCGCGCGCTGATCGACCTGGCCGCGGCCCGCATGCCGTACATCGACCAGAGCCAGTCGCTGAACCTCTTCATGGCCGCGCCCACCATCGGCAAGCTCAGCTCGATGTACGCGTACGCCTGGAAGGTCGGCCTGAAGACCACCTACTACCTGCGCTCGCGCCCGGCCACCCGCATCGCGCAGGCCGCCACCGGCGCCCGCACCGCCACCGCCGTGCCGGTGCCCGCCCCGACCATGAGCCAGGAGGAGCAGGACGCCATCGCCTGCTCCCTGGAGAACCCCGAGTCCTGCGAGGCCTGCCAGTGAGCTCCGACCGCAAGATGCTGCTCGACCCCGGTTTCGAGCTGACGCTGCGCCCGATGCGCTACCCGTCGTTCTACGACCGGTACCGCGACGCCATCAAGAACACCTGGACGGTGGAGGAGGTGGACCTGCACTCCGACGTCGCCGACCTCGCCAAGCTGAGCGAGGGCGAGCGGCACATGATCGGCCGGCTGGTCGCCTTCTTCGCCACCGGTGACTCGATCGTCGCCAACAACGTGGTGCTGAGCCTCTACAAGCACATCAACTCCCCCGAGGCCCGGCTCTACCTGTCCCGGCAGCTGTTCGAGGAGGCCGTGCACGTCCAGTTCTACCTGACGCTGCTCGACACCTACCTGCCCGACCCGGACGACCGCGCGGCGGCCTTCGCGGCGGTGGAGAACATCCCCTCCATCCACCAGAAGGCGCAGTTCTGCTTCAAATACATGAACGCGGTCGACCACATCGACTCGCTGCAGACCAAGGACGACCGCCGGGCCTTCCTGCTCAACCTGATCTGCTTCGCGGCCTGCGTCGAGGGCCTGTTCTTCTACGGCGCCTTCGCGTACGTGTACTGGTTCCGCAGCCGCGGCCTGCTGCACGGCCTGGCGACCGGCACCAACTGGGTGTTCCGCGACGAGTCCATGCACATGGACTTCGCGTTCTCCGTGGTGGACACCGTCCGCGAGGAGGAGCCCGACCTCTTCGACGACACGATGGCCAAGCAGGTCACCGAGATGCTGGAGGAGGCCGTCGAGGCCGAGCTCCAGTTCGCCCAGGACCTGTGCGGCGACGGCCTGCCCGGCATGAACACCGCGTCGATGCGCCAGTACCTGGAGGCCGTCGCCGACCAGCGCCTGGCCCGCCTCGGCCTGCCGATCCGCTACGGCTCCACCAACCCCTTCGGGTTCATGGAGCTGCAGAACGTCCAGGAGCTGACCAACTTCTTCGAGCGCCGGGTCTCCGCCTACCAGGTCGCCGTCGAGGGCTCGGTCTCCTTCGACGACGACTTCTAGGCCGCGTCCGGGCCGCACTGCACCGAACTG